>NZ_JCBCCK010000270.1:0-13033 GCF_059864935.1 Planktosalinus sp. | reverse complement strand
CATCCACACGGGCGAGTTCCTGAGCGATGATGCCTTCCAGTAAAAAGGATTTGTTTGGGCAGCCGTACCCTTTATAAGTGATGCCGGTAATATTGAGCTTGGCGAATTTTTCAATGATCTCAAAAGGGAATTTGGCCCGGTTCCAATGGTCATTGACCAGAGGTTTGACCTCGTCTTCCATGAAATTGCGCACTTTCAGTTGGATTTCACGCTCGTCTGGGGTAAGTTTTAAATCTAGGTTGTAAAAATCGCCATCTATGGGTGGAAGTTGGCGTTGCCCTTTTTTTGCTTTGGTAGTGAGCATTTTCAATAATCCTTTGAGCTGCCTTTCATCGAGCTTGCCTAAAGATTTTATTGCTTCTGAAAGGTCTATTTTTTTGTTGATTTCGGCAAGTTGGTCCAAATCAACAGAACGCAATAATTGAAAAGTACCTTTGATTTTTTGGAAGATGGACATGTTTTGGATTTAGATTCTTTAAAGATATACATAAAAGAAAAAAAGGGAGTTAAAGGAAAACTAAATTCCTGACTAAAAAAGCCATTTCATAGGGAATCGACTATAAGTATTCCAATATTTCTTTTTGTAAGTTTTAAAATACAGCTCAATTTAAATTAAAATTTAGCTCAAAAATTGTATTTATTGAGCCGTATTTACTAAATTTATGAGCTAAATGGTTTGCAAATGCAAAGTGAAAGGGAAAATAAAATTATAGAAATTATTCAAAACCATCAGGGAATTTCCTCAAAAGAGGTGTTTCAAGTTTTGAACTCTGCTATCAGTTATGCCACTGTCAAAAGGGTCTTAATGAAATTACAGGAGGATAACTATATTATATCCGAAGGTAAAGGAAAAGCGACTAAATATCTTCTTTCGCCGGTATATAAAATTCTTAAGCCTGTGGATATGGAAGCCTATTACACAAAAGAAATTGATGAAAGACAAATTAATACAGGTTTCAATTTTGATATAATCCCAACTACGTTGGCTAATTTTAGCGTGTTTACTGAAAAGGAGTCTAAAAGGCTTGAAGAATTACACGCTTTCTACAAATCCAATGTGGCACAACTTTCAGAAAATGAGTTTAACAAAGAGTTGGAACGGCTGGCTATCGACTTAAGCTGGAAGTCTTCACAAATTGAAGGAAACACGTATTCTTTACTGGAAACAGAAAAATTGTTGAAGGAAAAACAAACCGCATCAGGTAAGACTAAAGAAGAAGCGGTTATGTTATTAAACCACAAGGAGGCGCTGGATTTTATCATGGATTCTAAAGATTATTTGAATCCGCTTACCTTAGCAAAAATTGAGAATATCCATAGTATTTTGGTAAAGGAACTTGCTATTGAACGCAACTTAAGAAAAAGACGGGTTGGAATTTCAGGCACTAATTATCGTCCATTGGATAATGAATTTCAAATTTCAGAAGCGCTTAAAAATACTTGTGATGTTATAAACAATAAAAAATTTGTTTTTGAGAAAGCCTTACTGGCATTGGTGTTGATTTCCTATATACAACCCTTCATGGATGGAAATAAACGAACTGCAAGAATAGTAAGCAACGCTATCTTGATCCATGAAAACTATTGTCCCCTATCTTTCAGAACGGTAGATTCCATAGAATACAAAAAGGCAATTTTGCTCTTTTATGAACAAAACAACATCTCAAATTTTAAAGAACTGTTTATAGATCAATATGAATTTGCTGTAAACACCTATTTTTAAATTTGGAATGGTAAAATAGCGGTAATTACTCAAACCCAAACGCTTTCCGGACTTGCTCCACCATATCCAGCTTTTCCCAGGTGAAAAGTTCTACCTCGATTTCTTTTCTGCCGGAGTAGGGGCTTTCAAAAACTTTGGTGATGGTTTGCGGTTCGCGACCCATATGGCCATAAGCAGCGGTTTCGCTATAAATGGGGTTGCGCAGTTTTAAGCGTTTTTCGATAGCTGCGGGGCGCATGTCAAAGAGTTTGATGACTTGTTCTGCGATTTCGCCGTCTGTCATATTTAATTTGGAAGAACCGAATGTATTGACATTGATGGAAGTGGGTTCAACAACACCAATCGCATAACTCACCTGTACCAAAACTTCGTCGGCTATTCCGGCAGCTACAAGGTTTTTGGCTACGTGCCTGACAGCATAGGCAGCACTGCGGTCAACTTTGCTGGGGTCTTTCCCTGAAAAAGCACCACCGCCATGAGCACCTTTTCCGCCATAGGTGTCCACAATAATTTTTCTTCCGGTTAAACCGGTATCGCCGTGAGGTCCACCAATCACGAATTTTCCTGTGGGGTTGATGTGGTAAACAATATCGTCATTAAACAATTCCTGAACATATTCAGGCAATTGAGTTTTTACACGTGGAATTAAAATATTGATGATATCGCTTTTAATTTTGGCGAGCATTTTTTCATCCTCATTAAAATCATCGTGTTGCGTGGACACTACTATGGCCACAATTTTTTGCGGTACATTGTCGTCACTGTATTCAATGGTTACCTGGCTTTTGGAATCGGGGCGCAGGTATGGTATTTCTTTTTCTTCACGGCGAAGTGCAGCCAATTCGATTAAAATTTTATGGGAAATATCCAGTGCCAACGGCATAAAGTTGGCCGTTTCTGAAGTGGCATATCCAAACATCATTCCCTGGTCACCGGCGCCTTGTTCTTCTTTGTTTTCACGATCCACTCCTTGATTGATGTCTTGTGACTGCTCGTGAATCAAAGAAATCACACCGCAGGAGTCGCCACTGAATTTATAAGCGCCTTTGGTATAACCGATTTTGTTCACCACGTCGCGTGCAATTTGCTGCACATCGAGGTAGGTATTGCTTTTTACCTCACCGGCAAGTACTACTTGTCCGGTGGTAACCAATGTTTCGCAAGCCACTTTTGAAGAAGGGTCAAAGGCTAAAAAGTTATCTAAAAGGGCGTCGCTAATTTGATCTGCAACTTTATCCGGGTGTCCTTCAGAAACACTTTCTGAAGTAAATAAATAGGCCATACTTAAAATTTAAAAGTTTAAAAGTAAGGAAAAAAATTGACGTAAAAAGCGGGGGATAACCACTGTTTTAGCATTTTTTCACCAAATTGAATTGGTGACTCATTTGTGATGAGGTTCCGAAACGAGTTCGGAACAAGAGGTTGCAATCAGTCAAATTTTTCCTCGTGTGCAGCGCAAAAGTAGGTATTTAAAAACAATAAAAAAATACCGGGGAATAATTTCTGGAAACAACTTTTTAAAACGGGGAATTCTTTTATTTTTACGCCAATGAAATGGTTGCCTGCATTTATTCTGTCTGTAGTTTCCCTTGCTGTATTTTCTCAGGAAAGCGAAAATAGGGTTGGTTCAATAGAGGCACACTATTTTTACGGAACTATACTGGAACACAATCCTGACATTGGGCATTTAATTACCCACCACCCGGAAGGCTTTGTATTGCAATACAACATCAAAACTTTTGGCTTAAATGAATGGGAGCGACGACACAACTACCCCGACTGGGGGTTTACTTTTGCCTATCAGGATATGAAAAACCCAAATTTGGGCGAATTGTATGGCCTTTACAGCCACATCAGCTGGTATTTTTTGAAGCGCAATGTGAGGCTTTCCGTAAGTCAGGGGATTGCTTATGCGACTAATCCCTATCATCCTGACGATAATTATTTGAACAATGCTTTTGGTTCCTCTTTTATGAGTGCCACCATATTGAAATTGAATTATCACAAGGAAAATATTTGGAAAGGATTTGGACTTCAGGGAGGGATTTCACTTTTTCATTATTCCAACGGAAATTATACGGCTCCCAATACCAGTACCAATACATTTGCTTTTAATGTGGGTTTGAACTACAGTCTCAATCAGGAGGCTGTTCCGGATTTTATTCCGTTTGAACGTGAAAAATACAGCGAACCCATAAAACTGAATGTGTTGTTGCGATTTGGAATGAATGAAAGTGATGTGATTGGAATGGGAAAATTTCCCTTTGTGATTGTTTCGGCTTTTGCAGACAAAAGGTTGAGTAAAACCAGCACTGTTTACGCCGGAACTGAACTTTTTCTGTCCTATTTTCTTAAAGAATTGATAGATTATCGCACCATTGCTTTTCCTGAGGACAATATTACCGGCGATGAAGATTTTAAACGTGTGGGTGTTTTTGCAGGGTATCAAATGCGAATCAACAAACTGGCGCCCTTTGTCAATGCCGGTTATTATGTGTATTACCCGTACGATTTTGAAGGCAGGATGTACAACCGACTGGGACTTAAACGCTATTTTGGCGAAAAGGAACAAGTTTTCGGAATGATAAGTGTCAAATCACACGCTGCAAAGGCAGAAGCTTTGGAATTTGGGGTGGGGGTTAGGTTTTGAAAGAAGTATAAAGTTAGAAATTAGAAGTACAAAGTTTGATTTTTAAAATAATGAGAAGAATCATAATCAATTTAATTTTAGTGTTTGCTTTTACCGCCTGTGATTCAGACTCGGCATGGGATTGTGTCAAGGCTGCGGGAACAATCGTTCAGGAAGAAATCATTTTGGAAACTTTTGAAAAACTCGATGTGCGCCACCGGGTGCAGCTTATTGTCAAGCAGGGAGATACCCAAAAAGTAATCTTGGAAACCGGCGAAAACCTGAGGGGCAAAATCACGCTAAAAGTGGAAGATGGGGTCCTGCGTATTGATAACGGTAACAGTTGTAACCTGGTGCGTGATTATGGCATCACCAAAGTGTATGTCACTTCGCCCAACATCACCCAAATAAGAAATGGCTCCGGTTTGCCGGTGTTGAGTGATGGTGTGCTCGCATTTCCTTCGCTGGCTTTGATTTCTGAAGATACAGCAGTTGAAGGCGATATCCATACGGTGGGTGACTTTCATTTGCAACTGGATGTGCAAAATTTTTCTATAGTTGCAAACGGCAAATCCAATTTTTTTCTTTCCGGGAGTGCCGAAACGGCTTTTATTGGTTTGTACAGCGGTGACGGGCGCGTGGAAGCGGCAAATTTCATTGTACAGGATTTGAACATTTACCACCGCAGCAGCAACAAAATGATTGTCAACCCACGGCAGTCCATTCGGGGTGAAATACGCAGTGTGGGCGATGTAATTGCTGTTTTTCAACCGCCGGTGGTGGTGGTGGAACAGTTTTATACGGGGAGGTTGATTTTTGAGTAGAATATAAGTTGGAATTCTAGTTGTTTTCTCTAAAATTAAAGATGGTTTTTGTGTCAAAAGTCAAGTCAGCTCCTTTAATTTTTAACCCTGTAATTAATTTTTTATCACCTGTCCAAAGGCCACAGTTTAACTCTATAGATAAGGCGACAAATGGACTATCTTTTTCATCAATTCCTTTGGTTAAATCAAAAGCGAGTTGTCTAGTCTTTAATGGTATGTTATAAACATCAATCAAGGTTATATTTTAAAAGAATTCTTTTAAAAAATTTAAGTTCAATAACATTTAAGCTTGAAATTTTTAATAGTTTATCTTGATGAGTCTCCAATTCATCTAGAATAAAAGAGGGTGAAAAGAATTCAAAAGTATTAGTTTAATTTATGAGTAAGTCCGCAATTTTTCCGTTAGGGTTTAAAAGTCCACTGAATATGATATTGGTGTCAACGACAACTTTCACTCAGTAAATTTTTTTTATTTGCCTCCCACCAACTTTTTTTAGAATCTTCTGAAAGAAGATCAATTTCTTTTTGAGAAGCTTTACTTTTAGAGCCAATCTCTCGGAATTTTAAGTAGTCTAAAATGCGTTGCAGCCCGATTAAGTCAACATCTGCCGACAACCTTATGAGTATTTCGTTTTTTGTTCTTTCGATTTGCATATTCTAATTTAATGATTTTTTTTAAAACCAGGATTGAATTTTTTTAAGTGGACAAAATTTTATGGGGGTTGTCCATTTTTGTGTAAGTTTAGTTTGGGTTTTACAATCACCTGTATCTTAAAATAATTTTATAGCTTTATAAAAAAGTTTGGATTATGGAAAAATTAGCAAATGTACATCCCGGAGAAGTATTGTATTTTGAGTTTCTTCAGCCTTTGGAAATTACTGCCTACCGACTTTCCAAAGATTTGAAAATTCCTCAAACCCGGATTTCAGAAATTATAAAAGGAAAACGCCGTATTACCGCAGACACAGCTTTGAGGTTAAGCAAGTATTTTGGAAATTCCGCAAAATTCTGGCTTGGTCTTCAGGACGATTATGACTTTGAAGAAGAAAAACAATCCATTGATCCGGAACTCAACGACATAAAACATTTTGAAGATAAAAATGTAGCTTAGTTTGTGGCATTATTTTGAATATTACGCGTCAACTCCCTAAACAATTCCTCCAGATTTTTATATAGGGCGGGTGATTTTTCAATAAGTAAACAAAACTTAAAGGGAATGTATGACTTTGTTCAGGATATTGAGAAGCAATTACCTATGTTCTTTTGATCCATGATTTGGGATTGCTTTTCCCATGAAAAACACCAAAAACCAACAGGGTGTTTTTTTCAATTTTAAAATGTATTTGATATGGGAATTTGGAAAGGTTATAAATGCGGATTTGTTTATACTTGACCGCAAGTTTTTCAGGATGGAGTTTAATGTAATCCAATCCCTCCTCTAAATTTTCTATAAATCTGGTTTCAAGGTTTTCATAAGGGATTTCAGCATAGTAATCATAGGCTTCTTGAATATCCCAGGAAGCTTCATCAGATAACAGCAACCTGTAGTTCATTTTTATTTTAGGATTTTAGCCTTGGTTTCTTCCCAGGTGAAGAACTCGGTTTCGCCTCTCTTATAGCGTTCAAGTCTTTTGTCCAATTCCTCCTTTTGGGTTTCAGTCAATTCAGTACTTTCGTGTTTTTGATAACTTTCAGCTAACTCTTGTATCAAGTACAAAAGCTTGTCGTCAGCAGCCTGAACATATTCTAAAACTTTATTTTTTAAATCAGATTTATTGTTCATAATGAGTCTTTTAGACTTTCAAAGTTACAAAAAAATGCGAAATGTTGGAGTTGAATCAGTCTGAAATCCCCTGTAACTAAAGAGGTGATAATCTTATTTTTGAATAGAACCCGTCAACTCCCTAAACAATTCCTCCAGATTTTTGTTCTTGGTATTGAGTTGCAAAATTTTGAGTCCGTTATCGTGGGCAAAATCAAACACGGCCGGGCGCATGTCTTTTTCGGTGTCAAAGGTGAGTTCGTATGTAAAATCGTGGGTGTTGTTTACCTGTTTCACTTTGGGAAGTTGTTGTAAGGCCACCTCTTCCACACGAAAGTCAAACTCCACTTCAATCACCTGTTCTTGGTGTGCTTTTAGTTCGGTGATTGTTTTGTCGGCCACAATTTCCCCTTTGTTGATGATGATCACGCGGTCGCAAATGGCTTCCACTTCCTGCATAATATGGGTGGAGAGAAACACGGTTTTTTCCTTTCCGGCGTTTTTGATAAGCGTTCTTATTTCCACAATCTGGTTGGGATCCAGTCCGGTGGTGGGTTCGTCGAGAATGAGTACGTCGGGGTTGTGGAGCAGGGCATTGGCCAGTCCCACACGCTGTCTGTAGCCTTTGGAGAGGGCACCAATTTTTTTATGTGCTTCAGGACTTAGTCCGGTTTGTTCGATGATTTCTTCCACACGGCTTTTTGAAATTTTATAGATGGAGGCATTGAACCGCAGGTATTCCCGCACATACATGTCCAGATAAAGCGGGTTATGTTCCGGCAGGTAGCCCACACTTTTTTGCACGTCTTTTTTGTTTTCGGTTACAGAGAATCCGTTGACTGTTGCAGCTCCTTCCGTAGCGGGAATAAAGGTAGTCAGGATTTTCATCAAGGTTGATTTTCCGGCACCGTTGGGACCCAGAAACCCAACGATTTCACCTTTTTTGACTTCAAACGAAATGCCTTTCAGGGCTTTTTGTTCGCCATACATTTTGGTAATGTTTTCAACGGCTATCGACATGCTAATTTTTAATTAAAATAAGGTTTTACTGCTTTTGGCAGTCTTTTTACTGACAGATTTATTGTAATTTTGCCCTTTCCTTAAAACAGTAATTAACTGCTTTTATTTCGCTATAGCGAAAATATTAAATTTAAACCGGTTGTGCTTCATTTACGGAAATTTTAAACAAACTATGACAGAACCAATAACACGTCAAGATATTAAAACCAACTGGCTTGGGCAGATGCAACTTCCGCACCCGCTAATGATTGCAGGCCCGTGCAGTGCTGAAACCGAGGAGCAGGTGTTGGCCGTTGCCCATCAACTGAAAGAAAGCGATGCCACTATTATGCGTGCCGGTATCTGGAAGCCCAGAACACGACCGGGAAGTTTTGAAGGTGTCGGAAAAATGGGACTGCCCTGGTTGCAACGCGCCCGTGCTGAAACCGGCCTGAAACTTGCTGTTGAGGTGGCCAACAAAGCACATGTTGAAGTGGCCTTAAAAGCTGAAATTGACGTGTTGTGGATTGGTGCTAGAAGTACGGTAAGCCCGTTTATTGTTCAGGAAATTGCAGATGCTCTTGAGGGAACAGATACAATAGTGCTCGTAAAAAACCCTGTAAATCCTGATTTGTCACTCTGGCTGGGTGCTCTTGAACGTTTGCAAAAATCCAACATCAAAAACCTGGGTGCGATTCACCGTGGGTTTTCGACTTATCTGAAAACCAAATACCGCAATACCCCCGAATGGCAACTGGCCATTGATTTTCAAAACCATTTTCCCGGTTTGCCGCTAATTCTTGACCCTTCACATATGGGTGGGCGTCGTGACCTGATTTTTGACCTGAGCCAAACAGGATTGGACCTGAATTATGACGGGCTGATGATTGAAACCCATACCGATCCTGACAATGCCTGGAGCGATGCGACACAACAAATCACCCCGCAGCGTTTTAAGGAAATTATTTCACAACTTCAGGTGCGGACAGCCGAAGGTGGAACGGAAGACTTTAAACTTAAAATAAACCAACTTCGCAAACAGATTGATGCAATCGATTCGCAGATTTTATCTAATTTAGGAAACCGGATGAAAATTGCCGATGCCATTGGTAAATTAAAAAGCACTAACAATGTGGCCATTCTTCAGAAAGAACGCTGGAATGAAGTTTTAGAACGAATGAAATCACTGGGTTTAACTCAAAACCTGAGCGAAGAATTTATAACAGAACTCTTTAAAGCCATTCATCAGGAATCGATTGAACACCAACAAACCATCAATAAAAACAACACATAACCGCATGAAGGGAACCGTTTATAAATCCACCGGAAGCTGGTACACGGTTAAAGCCGAAGACGGTTTGTTCTATGAATGCAGAATCAAGGGAATTTTCAGGATGCAAGGCATCAAGAGCACCAATCCCATAGCTGTTGGAGACAAAGTGGTTTTTAAACTCCAGACCAAGGATGAAAAAACACAGGGCATCATCAATGAAATTGAAGAACGGGAAAATTACATCGTGCGCCGTTCAGTCAACCTTTCCAAGCGCACACATATACTGGCATCAAACATCGACCAGCTTTTCCTGGTAATTACGCTAAACAACCCGCCCACATTTACTTCATTTATCGATCGATTTTTGGTTACGGCAGAAGCCTATCAGATTAAAACAGTTTTGTTGTTCAACAAAATTGACACTTACAACGAAGAGGAGATTTTTGAAATTAAATACCTGGCTGATGTGTATAGAAAAATCGGCTATGAATCTCTGGGTATTTCGGCCAAGACCGGAAAAAACCTCGATGCGCTTAAGGAAATGATGAAAGATAAAGTGAGTATTTTTGCAGGTCACAGCGGTGTGGGAAAATCTACTTTGGTCAATGCCTTGGAACCGGGTCTTGAAATTAAAACCAAAGAAATTTCAGACCAGCACCGGCAAGGGCAGCACACCACCACCTTTGCCGAAATGTATGACCTGAGCTTTGATGCAAAAATTATCGATACCCCGGGTATAAAAGGATTCGGTGTGGTAGACATAGACAAAGAAGAGCTTAGTGATTATTTTCCGGAGTTTTTTAAGCTGAAAGAGCATTGTAAATTCAACAATTGTTTACATTTGAAAGAACCCGGTTGTGCCGTTAAAGAAGGCCTGGAAAACGGTGAGTTGGCCTGGTCGAGGTATCGAAGCTACATCCAGATTCTGGAAGGCGAAGACGAAAATTACAGAACCGATTTTTGGGAAGAAGAAACATAATAATTTAATTACAGTTCCCCCTCTCCTTTGGAGAGGGAGTCAGGGGGTGAGGAATGAGAGTAGTAATTCAAAGAGTCAGTGAAGCATCAGTCACCATAGAAGGGAAAAAGGTGGCACAGATAGGCCATGGTTTGTTAATCCTTTTGGGAATTGAAGAGGCTGACAATCAGGAAGACATTGATTGGCTGGTTTCAAAAATCGTAAAACTCCGGATTTTTTCTGATGAAGGTGGGAATATGAACCTTTCCATAAAAGATACAGATGGTGATGCCATCATTGTGAGTCAGTTTACGCTTCATGCTTCTACAAAAAAAGGCAACCGCCCTTCATTTATTAAAGCGGCAAAACCTGAGCAG
Source organism: Planktosalinus sp. (assembly GCF_059864935.1). Lineage (NCBI taxonomy): Bacteria > Pseudomonadati > Bacteroidota > Flavobacteriia > Flavobacteriales > Flavobacteriaceae > Planktosalinus > Planktosalinus sp. The sequence continues at coordinate 2,487 of NZ_JCBCCK010000270.1, read as the reverse complement.
GCCATTCCGCTTTATGAAAAATTTGTTGCCACTTTTGAGAAAGAACTGGGTAAACCCGTTGGAACCGGTGAGTTTGGAGCAATGATGAATGTTGCTTTGGTGAATGACGGCCCGGTGACGATTTTGATAGATTCAAAAAATAAAGAGTAAAAATTTTATTTTTTACTTGCTTTTAAACTTTAAGTTTATATTTTTGAAATCTTAAAGATTTGTTAATGCGGATTATATATTTATTAATCTTCTCTTTTCTTTTTTTCTATCCCCTATTTGCACAAAAGGAAGATTTTCAGACTATGAAATTGCCTGCAGAGTTAACCGACGCAGCCGATGCTGTTGTAAGATTTGATGCTGTAAATGTGAGTGTAAATTCAAGAAGAGATTTGAGAGTAAGTCAAAGAGCGGTTGTTACTGTACTTAATCAAGCTGGTGACAGACATGTTATAGACCATATCTATCACAGTAACAGTGTAAAAGTACATAAAGCGGAAGCAATTATCTACAATGCTTTGGGGAGAGAGATTAGAAAGCTGAGGAGACGTGATTTTAAAGACCGAAGCGCTGTGACCGGTGGCACTTTATATTCAGATGCCCGTTATCTTTATGTAGATTACACACCCACAAGCTATCCATATACACTTGAAATATCCTACGAAATTAGTTTTTCAGATTCATTTTATCTGCCCAATCATTATTTTGTTTATGGCTTTAATGTAAGTACTGAAAAAAGTAGTTTTACAATAAACTACAATCCCAATGAATTGTCGATTAACTTTAAAGAAAGTCTTTTGGATGAATATGCTGTTTCCAAAACAAAATTCAATGGAATACTCCATTATACAGCAGAAAATCTTCCTGCTATTCACTATGAAGAATATAGTCCTCCATTTAGGCAAATTGCACCAAAAGTCTTGGTAGCACCCACTTCATTTGTCTACGGAGGGATGAATGGGACGGTTCACAATTGGAATGACTTTGGTAGCTGGTTTTATAATAACCTGATAGCAGGCAGGGATAATGTTTCAGCCAGGACATTGGAAGAGGTGAGAAACCTGGTAAGCGGTGTTGAGGACGAGCTTGAGAAAGCCAGGATTGTTTATGAATTTGTGCAACGAAATACCCGATACATTAGTGTCCAGGTGGGTATTGGTGGGATGCAACCCATCACTGCAGGGGATGTTGACAAAGTAAAGTATGGCGATTGTAAAGGACTTTCAAATTACACCAAAGTCTTGCTCGAGTCGGTGGGAATAACGGCTTATTATACCCACATTCAATCTGATGAATTCCAGACAGATTTTGAAGAGGACTTTGCTTCTATTGAACAGGGTAATCATGTAATCCTGGCGATCCCACACGAAGGCGATTATAAATGGATAGAATGTACCAGTCAAACTTTGCCTTTTGGGTTTATTGGACTGGGCAATGACAACAGAAAAGCACTGCTCATTAAACCTGATGGTGGTGAAATTGTCAATACCCAGGCCTTTATTAATGAGGATAATTTAAGGAAAACAACTGCCGATTATCAACTGGATGAACAAGGGGGTTTTAAAGCCGGAGTAGAAATATTCAATCAGGGGTTGGCATACAGCATGTATGGATTAGAGCGTCATAATAGAATCGACCAGTTGCGTTACTATAACAAACATTTGAACCGAATTAATAACTTAAGGGTTGTTGATTTCAATTTTGAAAATGATAAAGATGCTGTCACGTTTACTGAAAACCTGACACTTGAAGCTTCAAATTATGGGGTAATTAATGGTGATAGGATGATTTTTAATATCAATAGATTGAGTGATCAAATAAGGGTGCCGGCGAGATACAGAAACAGAACTCATCCTGTTGTGAATAACAGGGGTTCTCATTATGTGGACCATTTTACCATCAAAATCCCTGAAAATTATGAAATAGAATTCCTGCCCAATAGCTTTATTAACAATACAAAATATGGAGATTACAGCGTGCTGGTCAAAAGGATTGATGAAAACACTATTTCTTACTCCAGAAATTTGTTAATCAGGCAAGGGCAGTACCCCAAGGAAGAATATGAAGCTTTCAGGGATTTCTTGAGGGAAGCAAGTATTCAGGACAACGCCAAAGTAGTTTTAATTAAAAAATAGATATTTTGAAAAAAAGTATAGTTGTAGGAGTGTGTGTTTTATTTTTCTGTTCAATTCAGGCTCAGCGCTATCAATATGGCAGAGTTTCAGATGACGAGGTTAAACAAGCCCAACACCACATAGACCCTGAGGCTCCTGCAGCGATGCTTTACAAAAAAGTAAGCACTAAATTGATATATGAAGATAGCTGGCATTATATTCATCAAGTAGAAGCCAGGCTTAAAGTTTATAATGAAAATGGATATAATCAGGCTGTTTTAAATATTCCATTATACTTAGGTGGAGATGGGAAAAGAGAAATTATTTCAAATATTAAAGCAAACACTTACAATTATGAAAGTGGCAAAATTAACAGGGAGAGATT
>NZ_JCBCCK010000265.1:0-3828 GCF_059864935.1 Planktosalinus sp. | reverse complement strand
GAACACGTCCTCTCCAAAGGCGGTACAGAACACCCCATGGTGCTGTACAAACGCTTCCGCGGAAAAGAGCCCAATCCGGAGCATTTGTTGAAACGGGCGGGGTTGTTGGAGTAATGGTTGATGAATAAGTTATTTGATTTGGAAGCGAGAAAAGTCAAAGCCAAAATAGTAGATTTTACATCAAAAAATCCCTGAAATTTTCACGGTTTACTACTGTAAAATTACCTTTGTAATTTTCTTGAAAGGTTTTAGGTAATTTTGTGTTTTTTTTTGGGCTCCATTTAAACTCAAAAGCATTTACACTGCTTCCTGACACTTCTACATAGTCTATTTCTTGTTGGCTGGTAGTTCGCCAAAAATGGGATATTGACTTGCCTCCATCATAGAGGTTTTTCTTTAATCGTTCAGAGATTAAAAAATTCTCCCAAAGAGCTCCTTTATCCTGCCTTAAATCCAATTCGTCAAAATTTCCTAAAACCATGTTTCTTACGCCATTATCATAAAAATAGATTTTCTTGTTGTTTTTGATTTCGTTCCTAATATTTCTGCTAAAGCCTGAAAGCCGAAAAACAACAAAAGACTGTTCGAGTAAATAGATGTAATTTGCAACGGTATTTTTGTCAATCCCTAATAGTTGGGCCAATTCATTATAACTAACCTCACTCCCCATTTGAAGTGCCAATGCTTTGATTAATTTTTCAAGGATTTCAGGTTTTCTTATTCCGCCATAAGCAAGGATATCTTTAAAAAGAAAGCTATTAACTAAATTTTTAAGCACTTCATATGCATCCTCTGGGTGATTAATCACGTCTGGATACATCCCATAAAGCAAGCGCAATTCAAGTTGTTGTTCACTTTTTAAAAAACCGTAGTGATTTTCAAACTCATTCCATGATATGGGTAAAAGCTGAAACTCCCACTTACGCCCAGTTAAAGGCTCTGCCAAAGCACTGTTTATATCAAGTGCCGATGAACCACCCACATAAAGCTGAACATCTTTAAATTGGTCTGTAATCAACTTTAATGTAATGCCAATATTTGCAATACGTTGCGCTTCATCAATGAAAACCAACTTATGATTTCCTATGATGGACTTTAGTTTTTCTGTATTGGGCTCTTCTAAAAGCGATCGCACAGTGGGATCATCACAGTCTAAAAATAAAAAAGGAACTTTTAGAATGCTTTTTATTAATGTGGTTTTCCCAACCTGTCTTGGACCTAATAAAATAATAGCTTTACCTTTGTTATTTTTAGAAACAATACGCGATTTCAATATTCTTTCTATCATTTTTAGTGATTATATTCACCAAATATAAATATTTTTGGTGAATATAATCTCCATTTTACGCTTTTTTAGATTATGAATTCCTTAAAAAACCTCAAGCACCAACCAAAATATCGGAATCCCGTCCACCCATAAAGTGGTGAAATAAGTTGACCTTTTGGGATTCGAAAAAAGGAGAAACACGGCAGTTACTATTAGGATTAAATACGTCCATTGCAAAGGATTTGAAAGGAAGGTTTGCAACCAAAACTCAAGTAAGCCAACTAACCCAAGCAACACAACACCGAGGATTTTTGTGTTTTTTATTCCGATGCGTTGGGGGATCGTTCCCAAAGAAAGGGCATCATTTTTCAGGTCCCTGATTTCAAAAGGCAGTACTAAAGCCAATATAAACAAAAACCGTTGCAACAACAATAGCAACTCTGTTTCCCCTAATGTAATATTAGAATGCCCTACTGGAAAAACTACAGTAACTATCGCCCAAACAGTGGCTATTATGCCAATCTTGAGTCCGGAGATATTGCGTAAGTTTTTTCCGCCCGGAAGTGCAGGAACAGCATAAAACAGTGTGAATAAAACCGTGAGTAAAATCCACCACCAAAGTCGAATGGGCAACAACCACATAAACCAACCCATTGCCAAAAAAGCCAGCAATGAAAACAATTGAATCCACCTCATATTTTGCGGTAGTGAACGATGATGCCATTTGGCGATACCGGCATACAATACAAAATTATATCCTGTGATTGTAGCCGTAAAAACAAAACCCAATAATAACCAGTCAATAATTAAATCAAATGAAATAAAGGTTATCCACGTCAAAGCCATAGCCGAAACAGCCACATGGATACTGCTCTGTATATAAAAATTTAGAAGTTTTTGAAATAGTTTCACCAAACAAAAATAGTCAAGCTGTTCATAACCCATCCTTTCAGTTGAAAAATTATCGCAATTCTATGTTTTTCGTCATTAAAATTTCCACTTTAAAATTGTACTTTTGCGTCCTTAAAATCATATCTTTATGAATACAGATTCTTTTGCATTGCGCCACATTGGCCCGCGCGAAGCAGACCTCCCCGAAATGTTGAAAACCATTGGTGTTGATTCAATTGACCAATTGATATACGAAACCGTTCCAGATGACATTTTATTGAAAAAACAAATGGATTTGCCACGCGCCCTATCAGAGCAGGAATACCTGGCTCACATTGGTGATCTGGCAAATAAGAATAAAATATTTAAAACCTACATTGGATTAGGCTATCACAATACAAACCTGCCTCCGGTTATTCAACGAAACATTCTTGAAAACCCGGGTTGGTACACAGCCTATACACCCTATCAGGCAGAGATTGCCCAGGGCCGTTTGGAAGCGCTTTTGAATTTTCAAACCATGGTTTCCGATTTGACTAAAATGGAACTGGCAAACGCTTCCCTCCTTGACGAATCGACTGCTGCTGCAGAGGCTATGGCGTTGTTATTTGCTGTGCGTGACCGTCAACAACAAAAAGATGGTGTTGTCAAGTTTTTTGTTTCGGAAGAAGTGTTGCCACAAACAATTTCCCTGCTAAAAACCAGGGCCATTCCAATTGGCATCGAACTGGTTATTGGGAATCATGAAGATTTTGATTTCTCAACTGAATATTTTGGCTGTTTGCTTCAATATCCGGGAAAAAGCGGAATGGTCTATGACTATGCAGACTTTATCGAAAAGGCAAAATCAGCTTTTATAAAAATTGCCGTTGCTGCCGATATTTTAAGTCTGGTCAAACTAAAAGCTCCCGGCGAAATGGGTGTCGATGTTGTTGTTGGAACCACCCAGCGTTTTGGAATCCCCATGGGTTATGGCGGACCTCACGCAGCCTTTTTTGCTACGAAAGAAGCTTACAAGCGCGACATTCCCGGAAGAATTATCGGGGTAACCAAAGATACTGATGGAAACCGTGCACTGCGCATGGCCTTGCAGACCCGTGAGCAGCATATCAAGCGTGACCGGGCTACTTCAAACATCTGTACCGCTCAGGTTTTATTAGCCGTTATGGCCGGAATGTACGCTGTTTATCACGGTCCAAAAGGCCTTGAATATATCGCCAACAAAGTTCACAACACCGCTTCAACTACCGAAAAAGCACTTGAAAAACTGGGATACTCTCAAACCAACTCGACTTACTTTGATACCATTCAAATCAAAGCCGATTCTTCTAAAATAAAATCCATTGCAGAAGCAAACGAAGTCAACTTCTACTATCCCGATGCAGAAACCGTAGTGATGTCTTTCAACGAGACTACCACTGTTGAAGACCTCAACACCATAATCCGTATTTTTGCTGAGGCAGCAGGTAAACCTTCTTTTAAAATAGAAGAAACTCCCTCTCCTTTGGGGATGGCGGGGGGTGAGGACTCTAGAATCCCCGAAAGCGTCAACAGAAAAACCGATTTCCTGACACACGAAATTTTCAACACTTACCAGTCTGAAACAGACATGATGCGCTACATCAAAAAACTGGAGCGAAAGGACTTGTCATTAAACCACTCGATGATTT
>NZ_JCBCCK010000261.1:0-4086 GCF_059864935.1 Planktosalinus sp. | reverse complement strand
CCAGTGGGGGGTGGAACTGGGTAAAAAACTGGCAAGAGGAACACTGGAAACCATTCAGGGTAAAGGTTCCGGTAATTTACATCCGTCAACACGAATTCTGATAGAAAAAAGCAAATCTTAATCGGCATCTTCGGTTTTCTGTACCGGGGTGATATTCATCGTGCGGTAATAGGTGTCCAATTTCCTTTTTAGTCTTCGGTACCTGAACACGCCAATAAAAATCAACAAGGAGCTCAATCCAAAAACCGTATAGGCCAGCCAGCTGAAACTTGCAAAGCCTTCATATTCAATAATGGCCACCCCTGCAATGCCCAGATAAAGCGATGCCCTGATGTATGAAAAGAGTGTGCGTTCATTGGCTAAAGAAGTGCGTTCCATAGCTAAAAAATCACGCAGAATGATTTTTTCCCTGTTTTTGAAAAACTTGGGTTTGGGTATGATGTTTATTTTCTTCATCACAAAAATTTAAACGGGCCAGAAATACAGGATTAAAGGTACGCCAATAAAAATAATTGCCAAAGTGAGTGGCAATCCCATTTTCCAGTAATCGCTGTATTTGTATCCGCCGGGTCCCATCACCAGCGTGCTGGAGTGATGCCCGATGGGTGTTAAAAACGCACACGATCCTGCCACTGCAACAACCATCAGAAAGGGGTCAGGAGAGAGTCCCAGATTATTGGCAATTTGTATGGCAATGGGTGCCATAAGCACGACAGTCGCCGAATTGTTGATGACATCAGACAGCAAAATGGTGATGACCATCAATAAACCGGCAACCAACCACACCGGCTGGTCACTTCCAAGATTGAGTAAAATTCCCGTGATGGTTTCAGCACCGCCACTGGTTTCAAAAGCCGCGCCTACCGGAATCATAGCAGCAAGCAATATAATGACCGGCCAGTCGATACTGGTGTACACTTCCTTTAGCGGTAAAATTTTGGTAACGACCATCACCACAGCGGCTATGGAAAACGCGATCTCCACGCGCATAAATCCGGAAACCACCAGCATGATTGCTACAAGAAATATGGCCAAAGCCCCAAAAATGCGGTCTTTTCTGTCTATGGATAAATCCCTTTTGGCAAGTGGAAGACATTCTAAATTTTTTAAGGCTTCCTGAATGTTTGCCTCCTCACCTTGTAAAAGCAATACATCACCGGCTTTGATATTAATAAGTGAGATGCGTTTACTGATGGTTCGGTCTTGTCTGCCTATGGCCAAAACATTGATGAGGTATTTCTCCCTGAGACGAAAATCGGTTACTGTAAAGTTCAGTAAAGGTGAACTGGGCAGTACAATCGCTTCAACTGTTTGAATATCGTCGGCACCCTTGGCTGTGTCCCTCAGGCGTTTTCCTTCAGCAAGAGTGGTTTTGGAACTCTTCAAAAATGCTTTGAGCTGATCAGTGTCTGCTTCAATAATCAGGACATCGTTTACACGAAATTCCTCCCAGGGCGAAGGTGCGTGAATGCGGATGTCGTTTCTGATTATCCCTAAAATTTCCACATCGGTTTTAAGTGTTTTTTTGAAACCGGAAAAGGTTGTACCCACAAGCATGGAATCTTCAGAAACGGCTACTTCGGTGATGTAGTGTTCGATTTCAAACATATTCCCCGAAGAATCGGCCGATTGCCTTTTTGGAAGAAACCGCCAACCGATTAAGGTGACATATAACAAGCAAACCACTGTCAACACGATGCCTACCGGGGCAAAATCAAATATTCCGAAGCGCTCTCCCACAGCTTCTTCCCTGAATGTGGAAATAATAATGTTGGGGGGAGTACCAATCATTGTAATCATTCCGCCAAGGATGGATGCAAAAGCCAGGGGCATTAAAATGAGTGATGGTGAAAAACGGTACTTTCTTGAAAGGTGAAGCGCGACAGGCATGATAATGGCCAATGCACCAATATTGTTGATGAATGCCGAAGCAAAGGCAACGATAAAAGAGAGTAAAATAATTTGAACCCAAAGCCTGGTGGAAACCTTACTAATCCAGTTGACAATAACATCCACCAACCCGGAAAACTGAAGTGCCTTACTGATGATTAAAACCGCTGCTACGGTAATAACAGCCGGGTGGCTTAATCCTGAAAAGGCAAGGTCGGCAGGTATGATTTGAAAAAGCACCAGCGTTATCAGCGCAAAAAACGCAACGACATCATACCTTAACCTGTTCCAAATAAACAGGATGAGCGAAACGCCTAAAGTGATAAAAACAATGGTTTGCTCCATAGTTAAACCGCTGTTGATGCATTCTCAAATTAAATCATTTTTTTTGGATAAATAAAACACTTCCGGTAATAAACAAAAAAACCGACGCTGAGGTGCATCGGTTTTTAAAAGTAATGAGTTCTTTTTTTACTGCTCCATTAAGGCTTGCAGGCGCATTTGCAAGGCAAAATCGCTTTCCATCATTCCGGCAATGGCTTCAAAACGCTCAATAGTTATGTTTTCCTTTACGATAGCGGCTTCCATTTGCTTTTCAAAAAGGGCATACATCGCTTCAAAACGAGCCATAACGCTGTCCATTTTTTCTGATTCTTCTTCTGTCATAGTTGAAAGCACCTGCTCATCTTCTGTCATACTTGCCCCGTAAAGCTCGTTGAAACGCTCTAAACTAATCCCGGACTCAGTTACGACTTCCATCATAGTATTTTGAGCTTCCATATTGATTGACTGTATGCTTACAACTGCTTTGGCAAAATTGCCAAGTTCAGCATCAGACACTTCTTCCTGTGCAAAAGCGGCAGTGGAAATAAACAGAAGAGCCAATACCAGTTTTTTGCTTTGTTTTAGTAATGTGTTCATTATTGAATTTTTAAATTAAGTTCGTGAAACTACAATTTTCTTGCCAAGTTGACAATGAAACCTACACTATTTTATAAAACTTTAACCAAATAACCAACGGTAAATGTCATTGCCGTTTGCAAAAAGTACCAGGGCAATCAGTAGGAAAAAGCCCGCCACTTGGGCATATTCCATCACTTTTTCGTTGGGTTTTCTGCCGGTGACCATTTCGTAAAGCAAAAATACCACGTGTCCGCCATCCAATGCAGGAATAGGAAGGATATTCATAAATGCCAGTATGATGGAAATCAAAGCTGTGGTTTGCCAGAAGCTCAGCCAGTTCCAGGTATCCGGAAACAGGTTTCCAATGGCTCCAAAACCGCCTACTTGGGTAGCGCCTTTTTTGGTAAATACATATTTAAACTGGGCAACATAATCCCTTAAAATATCATATCCGAAACTGCTTCCGTGTGTGATGCTTTCCCAAAGTGAATATTCCCTGTGAATGACATCAAAGTTAAGCAAAGGCCTCACCCCAATCACTCCTTTTTCATCAGGGGTTATTTTCAGGTTGACGATTTCGCCATTTCTTTCTACAACTACATCCATTGTTTCTTCGGCACTGTTTTTCACTTTTTCAGTAAACTCGTGCCAGAAAACGGTTTCTTCGCCATTCACAAACACCACGCGGTCGCCAGTTTCAAGTCCTGCGTTGTCTGCCGGGCTGCCGCCAACCACCTCATCGATTACCGGATTAATAAGTGGCACAAAAGGCTCAAAAATGCCCGCCTGAAACATTTGCTGGCCTATGTCATCGGGCACGGTTAGGGTTTCGGTGCTTCCGTCTTGTCGTAAAACTTCCACGGTTTTTACATCGCGCAGAAACAGGTATTTGTTGATGTCTGTAACATTCTCAAAATGCTCATCATTGACTTTCAGGATCTGGTCACCGTCCTGAAATCCGTAAGGTTGTACAATTTCGTGAACTGCAAATCCGTCGGGCATGGTTTCGGGGGTGACAAAATCACGACCATAATGAAACAGGATCAATGCATAAATAAGGAATCCCACTAAAATATTCACCGTTACACCACCCAACATAATGATGAGTCGCTGCCAGGTGGGTTTTGAACGAAACTCCCACGGCTGCGGGGGTTTTGCCATTTGCTCTTTGTCCATGCTCTCGTCGATCATCCCGGCAATTTTCACATAACCGCCCAAAGGCAGCCAGCCAATACCGTAAGTGGTTTCGCCGATTTTCTTTTTGAAAAGTGAATATTTCACGTCAAAAAAGAG
>NZ_JCBCCK010000253.1:0-7245 GCF_059864935.1 Planktosalinus sp. | reverse complement strand
TATGGATTTTCCCTGCGTTGATGGTATCAACAACCTCCTGATTAATATCCACCCCATACACCGGCACACCGTGCTGAGCGATAAGGGCTGATGTGGGGAGGCCTATATAGCCTAATCCTATGGTAACTACTTTGGGCACGGATTTCATTGATTCTTGCGGATTGCGCGGATTTTGTAGATTACTTTCTGTGTTCATAGGTGTAAGTAGGTGTTTACAAAGCGTTTCCATTGCAGGCTTGATTCTCCAAAATTTATAAGGAGGCCTACTTTAAAGTTTGTTGCTTTTAAATAGTTAATCAACTGAGCATCATTTAATTTATGCATAAATGAAGCACTTTTTAATTCTACCGGTATTTGATTATAGCAAACAAAGTCTGCTTTGAAATATTTTTTTAATTGAGAACCTTTATAAAAAAGGTTTGGTTTTTTTTTGACTTTCAAAGGGAATCTGTTGTTCCTTAAACTCTTTTTCCAATGCTTCCTGATTAACCCTGTGAAATAGATTCTATATAATTCTTAATCCGATTTTTAATATATCTTTTACCGTACGTTGTCTTTAAATATTTTTCTCTTCTCGTTGTATCTTGTTGATTTAAACAACCTTCAAAATAAACTAATTCAAACGGTATTCTATGTTTAGGATTTGTTACCAAATAACCTATACATTTTGACTTGTTCTTTTCTCCTTTCTCTGCGTTAAAATTTTAAACCATAGCTTCGGCTATGCTTGAAAATTTTGCCTTGATTAAGAATAAAATAACTGTGTCAATTCTGTACATATTATTTCATAACCAATCCTTAGTTGATTGAACTCGACCATTCTGATGATCATTAATTCTTTTTTCTAAATTATTAGTATAACCGGTATAATAATAATTATCCTTAAGGCTTCTTAATATATAAATAAAATAAATCATTATTTCACAGGGTAAACAGATTCTAAAAAACCACTCCCCATCTCGCTATGCACAGTCATACATGCCCCTATGATGGTATAGGTTTCTTTTTCAAACAACAACTTGTTACCTTTCTCTTCCATATCATCCGCGTAATCCGTTTATCATCCGTGTAATCCTTTAATCATCCGTGTAATCCGTTTATCATCTACCGTTTCATTTCCTCGGGGAAGGGTGACCATTTGTTTTGGGTGCGCAGTCCTGCCTCCACATGACATACTTTAGCCCCGGCATAAAAGGCTGCCGGTGCTACCACTGTAGGGGTGGTAGTATCTCCATGCACAAAGACATAGTCGGGTTTGAAGTCTTCCAGCACCCCTTTCATCTCCGTTATAATAGCAGCTGTAAGGGTGTACAGGTTTTGGTTGGGCTTCATCAGGTCAAGGTCATAGCAAGGAGCAATCTCAAAAAACTCCAGTACCCGGTCCGGCATTTCGCGGTGTTGTGCGGTCACACATACCCCGCTGTCAAAATCAGCATCCTTCTCAAAAGCCTTTACAAGAGGTGCCATTTTGATGGCTTCCGGCCGTGTACCAAAGACAATGAAATTCTTTTTTATACTCTTCAAGTAACTCCCTTTTAAAATGAAACATACCCAATACAAACACTCTAAAACCCCAAGTTGCCCAAGGATTTTTCCGTGAAGTTATAGGGTAAAATAAAATATACCGCGAAGTTAAGGTTTCTTTTGGGATTGTGGAATTGGTTTTTTAAAAAGGTTTAGGGTTTATGGTTTGTAAAGTGTAAAGTCCTAAATAGGATTGACCGTTTTATATATGGGGGGAGGGTGAAATTTAAGCAGGATGCTGAAATGTGGGGTGCAGTTACAGGGCACACACAAACTATTGGAGTATAGATTGTCAGGCCTGCCTTGTCAAAGCAAAGGTATAATGAGCCAAAGAACAGTTGGTAGCGGTTAAAGCACCTAAGCTGTTTTGTTGTAATAATAACGCTCTGCCTCTTCAAAATTAATGTCCAAGTGGGCGCACAATACACTCAAAGTGATGCACGACCCTTTGGGCTTACTTTGATTTTTTCTGATTGTACTCAGCACCTTGTTTCCATAGCGCACTGATTTTCCGGTGATTCTGGCTACATCTTTGCCAGATAAACATAATGAGTTGTTCATTGTGTTAGATCAATTTAATATTCGACAATAGATTAGTACTCACAGTGTCGAATAATAAATTGATAAAACAACAACCAATTAATTTTCTAACACTGACATTTTTTGGTTTGTAACATTTTTCATAGTGTCTGCTGTCTGGTTAAATTTTATGTCTGTTAGCTGAAATACAAAATCAGTTCACTTTCTAAAAACAATATTAAGACAAATTTTAACTAAATATCCGATTACCTGTCATAGTTATCAACAATTTTATTAACAAACACCCGTTTAACTCCCGCTTTATTAGGCTTGTGATAATATTTTCACCTTTCAGCTTGTCCGCTTCATTGAAAAGTTAAAAAATTGTTTGAACGGTCAATACTACCTTTGACAAGGGTTCAACATTAATCCAATACTGCTCCAATACCACTTCAATACAAATGCTATACAACCCCATTCAACAGCTGTTATTCAAAATTGAAGGGGGCTAAAAAAAGAAATACAGTGCACATTTTGGAAATAAAATACCACCGCTAACACTTTAACTTTCAGGATGGGAATGTAAGGCATTTTAAATGCGGTTTTCTTACTTTAATCGCACACAAATACCTATGAAAGCACAGTGTTTGCAAGGGTTTTCAGAGTTTCGTAGGTTTGCTTCATAGTAATTTTTAAACCTTTAATTATGGCACGACAACGTGGCCCTCTAAAAATTCAAGGCACCATAGATGACTTGACATTTTTAAGAACACAAGAAGGATTCCGAGTTCGCTTAAAGGGCGGAGTGAGCAAAGACAGAATCCTAAACGACCCCGCTTTTGAAAGAACGCGGGAAAACATGGCAGAATTTGCACATTGTGCAAAAATTGCCAAACAATTCAGGCAGGCGGCATCTAGCATGATCAGCCTTGCCAAAGACAAGCACATGTCAAGCAGATTGACAGGGGTATTTGCCAAAATCAAAAACTATGACACAACCTCCCCGCGTGGAGAGCGTAAAGTAGCGATTGGTACAACTGTACCCGGTGTGCTTGAATTACTCAAAAACTTCGATTTCAATAAGAGATCAAGTATGAGCAACATTTTAAAAGCGGTTGTAGAACTCAATGAAACCACCGGTGTGGTGACCATTGAAGATTTAAACCCAAAAACAAATCTTCTTGCACCCTCTTTTGCTACACATTTTAGCATAAAGTCGGCTTTTATGAAGTTTGATTTTGCCACCGGCACTTTTGAAATGCACCAAAGTAACACGGTTAACCTGCCCATTGATTTGACAGCAACCACCGTTACTTTGACACCGGCAAACGTCCCCGCAGGAACGGGAGTAGCTGTTCATTTGTTGTTGATTGAGTTTTTCCAGACCATCAACAACCAACAGTACCCCCTCAAAAGTGGCGCTTTTAATGCGTTAAGCATCATTAAAGCCATCTAATCCCGCAGCGACTTTGTTGTGTAAAGGCCCCGAAGTAATAGTAGGGGCCTATTTTTTTATACCACTTTTCAAAAATAATAAATTTATGCTTTAAAAATAAAGTATCGCTTTTGCAAATCTGCACATTCGCATACCCTCCTACGGTGAACCTTCCGCCTTGCTCCGCCAATATGCGGATTCAGGGTGCCAACGCTGTGCCACCGCTAAAGCTATTGCGACACGCGGTAAAGCTTCTGCGACAGCATGCGACGAAGCGGAGGGTAAATTAGCTTACCTACCTTCATTTCGACTACGCTCAATGACCTCGGCAGGCGAGTTTGCATATTTTCAGTTGTTTTCATTATTGATGTAATCACGGTGTTCTTTTCTGATGGTGTCTTTCACCTCTTGCCAGGTGAGTGGCTTGAGCATCATGGGCATTTCGTCTTCTTCGGCATCTTCAAAATAAATTAGGCTTTTTAGCACCATAAACCGTGAGCCGTCGAGATATTTTTTGTCATAGGCATTTAGAATGTCCATCAATCTCATTTGTTTGAGCAGGAAATAAATATCCACAAAATCTTTTTTACTTCCCCTGCCGGTTACAGCTGCTATTTTCATTGCCGCAATGTCTTTGATTGCTGCCAGTTTTAAATTGTCTTTTACAATGAGCTCATTTAACCAGGGATAGGGGTAATTGACCAAGTCAACTTTTACGCCATTAATGAGAAAGACATGAATGTTTTGTGTTTTTCTTAACCGGGTGGCATGACCATATCCACTAAGTGCACTACTTATAGCTATCTCGTCTGCATCCAGATCTCCAAACAAATCCAAATCAACCGAAATTCTATGCCCTATCTGTAGTGCCAGGGATGTACCTCACACGAGTCGCAAATCAGTAAAAATAGGCGTTTGTTGTAATTTTTTTAAAAGTTCCAGTGTGGGTTTTTCGATTGTATTGTAGTGTAACATCTAAATTTATTTAAGTGTATGCCTGAAATTCCCGCAATAAAGTGGAGGCTTTTGGGCTCAAGTTCCCTAAACCTTAAGGCCGTTTGAGCGATCTTGTCTATACCATACTGTTTTTGAATGATTTTCCAATCGTTCCACAAGCCATATTCCAATACCCTTTTAATCATAAAAGCAGCGTTTTTTTCCATATCCAAACTGTCTCTATCTACGTCCCAAAAAAGATGGGGTGATAATGCAGGGTCTATATTTTGTTTATTTTGCTGTGGATTCATTACAGGTAAATTTATTAAAAATATTGTGATTAATGCACGGATTTGTTTGTTTGTTTGCTTACCTACCTTCGGCAGGCAGGTTTGCGGTGCTTAATTGTTCTACCAGTTTCCTATCCCTAAAAATACGCATTATTTCTTTATAATTTTCCAATGACCACCTTTTGCCGGGCCTATATATTCTATTTGATTGTTGTTTTTCAGCTTTTCAATATCCCTAATTATTGTCCTTTTTGATACCTTCAGCATTTTAGATAATTGTTCCGTTGTGATTGATGGGTTTTTATGCATAAATTCCACCACTTGAAGCCTTCTTTTTTCAGTGACATTTTCGGTGACATATTCTGTAACATTTTCTGTAGTCTCCTTTACCGGAAAGCTCATTCGGATAAAGTTATCGGAAAATTTAAAGCATTCTTTGCCATAGGATTGTAGGATACGTGGAACACCTGAGCCTAATTGCTCTACTAAATCCATATCGCGATAAATATGCATTAATTCTTTACTTCTTGGTATAGATACGCCTTGAAAGAACTCTTCCTTAGAAAGTCCCTGTGGCAAACCTCCATAGGATGTAATCTCTAAACGGTCGTCAAAAAGTTCAAATTTTGGTGCAATTTCCCGTGAATAATCATTGTGAACGAAGGCGTTTATCACGGCTTCACGTAATGCAACCGGGTACCATTGCCTTTTTTTGAGGGTTTCCTTATATTCTATGCGGTTGGTTTCTGTCATTTTTTTTAATGCACGGATTCACGGATTATTAGGGATTTACGGATTTTTACGGATTATTTATAGTTTCATATCTACATTTTCTAGAACTCCTTTTACGTCATAGACTATCGCGGTTTCTTTTTTCAGGGGTTCGAGGTAAAAGGTTTAAAAATTGTTTGTGGGCTAAGCCTAATACAATCGCATCAAATTTTTCTATCTGCTCATTGTTGAGTTTGCTTCGCTCCGCTACCAATGACTTGCTTGTCAAGTCAAGTTCGGAGTTGCATTCAAGTCCGTATTCGTGCATGACTTCCTCGGGGTTGGTGATTGTGTTATGTATGGTATGTTTCATTCTTTAATTCTCGTTTTGTAACTGTATTAATATAAAAACCCAAAAAGCCACAGGGGTATTTTTTGTTGTGTTCCAATTTCAATGTCGTCTGCCGCTATGAATGCTTGTGGTATGTTTTCAATTTGCTTGGTGGTTTTGCTTTGACCGCCCACTTCAAAGGTCAGTGTGTCATTGATCAAGAAATCGCCGGTTTGTGTATAAGCAATGGGGTGTTGTTGCCCCAGCTGATTGAGGAAGAAGGTTTCCCTGATGTTTCCGGTATTGGTGTTTTCACCCACTAGTGCAAAGAGCAGGTTGGTATTTTCCAGATAGATTTTATCAGGCTTTTGAAGTTTGCTGATGCCCTTGGTGTCACGGTACAGGTTTTTGGTGATGTGGGCTTCATTGAGGTACTGCAAATAAGTGACCAGGGTGTTGCGGTTGATTTGAATTTTTTGGCTCAGTTTTGTCACATTGGGCATAAATGGTACTGATGTGGCGATGATTTGAAGTAGTTGTTTTATTTTATTGACATAAGCGGTTTCCATTTGTCGCAGTTGTGGCAGTTCTACTTCAAGTATAAAATTGACGACTTCTTCAATTTTGGAATGGTAAAGACCGGGGTGTTCCAAAAAAAATGGATAATACCCGGAGCTCAAGTAGGTTGAAAAATGCTTTAATGGTTTGATGTGTTGGAGTATTTGTGGCGCTATTTGCTGATGGTTTTGCAGGATCTCATCCAGTGTGAGGGTGGGAAATTGTTTTTTTAATGAAAGGTTGATGTACTCTCTGAACGATAGTCCTTGCAACTGATAACTCACTGCCCTTCTGCTTAAATCGGCCCGTGCATTGAGAATTTCGAGTAAAGAGGAGCCGGTAAATACAATTTGTAAGTCGGGGTAATCGTCATAGATATTTTTAATTTCCCGGGACCAATTGGGGTATTTGTGTACTTCATCAAGAAACAAATAACGACCCCCTCTTTTTACAAACCAATCTGCCAGGGTAATGAGCTTATTTTCTGAAAACCAAAGGCTGTCCAAATTCACATACAAGCGGCTGTTGGGTTCTTGAACGTGCTGTTTGAGGTATTGCAACAATAAGGTGGTTTTACCTACTCCCCTTGCTCCTTTGATGGCAATCAAACGCGCATCCCATTGAATGGTATGCATTAAGCTACGAGAAAAATCAGTGGTTACCCAGTTGATTTTTTGTTCTGATTTTTCTACAAGATGCTCCATAATTGCTTTGTTGATTAAACAAATTTAGTTATTTTTTGCTTAATGGGTTAAGCATTTGTTTTTTATTGCTTATTTGCGTTCCTCCTATGGCGGACAGGTTCGCTGATTTGCTTATTCCCGTACCCTCCGAAGGTTTTCATCCTCCGCATCCACCAAAGGGGGAGAAGGGGGATACCGTAGGAGGGTAAATTTGATTTAAGCTGTGCACAAAAATACTTTATTTATTTTGTTTCTCTA
>NZ_JCBCCK010000248.1:0-2282 GCF_059864935.1 Planktosalinus sp. | reverse complement strand
GTACCATTTGTTCTTTGGTGCGGTCATACTTACTGAAAAATCGATTGGTAAAATAAATCGTGCCGTCATAAATGATTTCAGCTTTTTGATAAGTGATCAAATTGCGGTAACCGCCGTGTTTTGGGATAAAGCCTTGGTTGTTTTGTTTTTGTTCTTCCATAATAAAGGACTTAAGGGACAACAGGGACTTTTACTCAGGGTGGCGGGCTGCTGTGCCAGCCGGCAGGCCCGCCTGCCGTAGGCAGGGTTTTTCCCGCAAGCGGTAAAGTCCCTGTGAGTCCCTTAAGTCCCTTTTAACCCGTTGTTAATAAACCATGCCGTTTCCGGCAAAAGGGTAATACAGTAATTATTTTCTTGGGGATATTTTAAAAGGGGATATTGCCTCCTTCGCTTTAAAAGCTCCGGTGGCTGTAACAAATATATAAAAAAATGTTAAAACCCTCGTTGTGTCAAAAGTATAAAATGTTATGGGAGTGGTTTTACGAAATACTTTTCCATAATGATTTTAATTGTTGTGATTGAATAATATTATTGAGAACCGGGGTTAAACATTTCTTTGATTCCACCTATTGAGCTTAATACACCGGTTGCTTCATAAGGTAAATAAATTACCTTATTGTCTTTACCGCTTACCATCTCTTTTAAAGTGTCAATGTATCTGACTGCGATTAGATAATTTTCAGGATTGCTTTGTGTTGAAGAAACTGCTTGAGTAATTTTTTTAATTGCTTCTGCTTCGGCTGTTGCAATTTTTAATCTTGCTTCAGCGGCACCTTCTGCTTTTAGAATTTGGGCTTGCTTTTCACCTTCTGCTTCATTTATGTCAGCTGCTTTTCTTCCTTCTGCTTCCAGTGTTAATTGTGCTTTTGTACCCTCTGCCTCCAGTACTTTTGCTCTTTTATCACGTTCAGCTCTCATTTGCTTTTCCATAGCATCCCTTATATTTTCGGGAGGATTGATGTCTTGTAGTTCAACACGATTAATTTTCACACCCCATTTATCTGTTGCATCATCAAGAACAGCTCTTAACTTTGAGTTGATTGTATCCCTTGAAGAAAGTGTTTCGTCCAGATCCATTTCCCCTACAACATTTCTTAGGGTTGTTTGGGTGAGTTTTTCAATAGCGTCGGGTAAATTTGATATTTCATAAATTGCTTTTACCGGATCAATGATTTGAAAATAGAGCATTGCATTAATTTCTGTAATCACATTGTCTTTTGTTATAACACTTTGTTTTGGAAAATCATAAACGGTTTCACGCAACTCAATTTTAGTGATACTGGTTTTTAAAATTATATTTTTACCATCTAAGCCCTCTTTGACATACCTCCACATTATTTCTCTGGGTCTATCAATGATTGGCCAAATAATGTTTATTCCAGAAGTTAGTGTCCGGCTATACTTTCCAAGCCGTTCAATGACCATAGTTTCAGATTGTTGTACAATCTTGAATCCCATTAAAGCAAATATTATAACAAATATTGCCACTAGTCCAAAAATGATTGTTGTGATGCTCATGGTATTTAGTTTAAAGGTTTTACGATTAAAATGGTTGAGTTTATTTTGACTATTTTTACTTTATTACCTACTGTTATAACTTCATCATTTTCAGCTTCTGCTCTCCAATCATCTCCATGGACATAGACTCTGCCTTGATTTATTGAATTGTCAATTGTCACGGTAACCCTCCCAACTTTTTCTAACAACACATCAACATTTGTTTTTACATCAGTATTTTTTTTATGAGCGTATTTCAACATAAATGGGCGAATTCCAAAAAATGAGATTAGAGTACCCACGCTAAAAGAAATGATTTGAACATCAATCTCATAATCAAAAAAAGAAGCCAGCCCTGCTAAAAGACAACCTATAGCAAGGGAGGCTGTTAAAAAGCCTTCTGTGAAAATTTCGATGATAAAAAAAAGAATAGCAACAATTATCCAAATATGCCAGATTTCAATATTCATAATTTAAGAAATTAAAGGTTAATTATTTTGAACATTAGTTGAATGTGGTAAAAAACATTGTTTACATTCCTATGAGATGATTATTCTATCCCTACAAACATAAAGTAGGATATTAAATAAATTTTACGGGATTCCTCATTTTTGACAGCTTATTTAAAATAGTTTCCAAAAATGAGCAATCTCATATCAAAGCATTCATTTTAATGTTTTAATCTGCTTGACCCTTTTGTATATCGGATATAAAATTTATCGACACCGGTATCTTTTATGTAAAGTGATGGAGACATCAATTTTTGCTCGCAAATTGTTTCTCTA
>NZ_JCBCCK010000246.1:0-1102 GCF_059864935.1 Planktosalinus sp. | reverse complement strand
ATGACCCTAAAGTTGAAGTCCTTTTGGTAAGGGTAAATCGGCAAGTGGGAAACCGTTAATTTTTACTGTAATATTTTTTATGTTTAAAGTAAGCCAATGTTGAAATTATTGCAACAAAAGCAAGGCTATAATACACAAATCCAGGGGTGATGGGTTTGTCTCCACTAGCATAAGAATGTAATCCTACCAAATAGAAATTCACGCCAAAATAGGTCATCATTATCGAGGCAAAGGCGAGTACCGCCATCACATTGTACCACCATCTGCTGCGCAAGCCGGGAATGAGTCTCATATGAACCACAAAAGCGTAAATCATGATACTGATAAGCGCCCAGGTTTCCTTGGGATCCCAACCCCAGTACCTGCCCCAGCTTTCATTGGCCCACATACCTCCCAAGAAATTTCCGATAGTCAACAAACCAATACCTAAAATCAAAGCGAGTTCGTTGATAATGGTCAACTCTTTGATATTTAAGTCCATTTTCTTTTTATTCTTCTCGTTGGTGAGTATCATTAAAATAAGAGCAACAAGTCCAAGTATCATCCCAAGCGTAAACGGACCATAGCTACCTACAATCACAGATACGTGTATCATCAGCCAATAAGAATCCAATACGGGAACAAGTGTTGTAATTGCCGGGTCCATCCAGTTTTGATGTGCCACCCATAAAACGATAGCCGCCACAAAAGCAGTTGATGCTATGGTCAAATTGGATTTTCGGCCAAAGGCCAAACCAAAAAATACCGTTGCCCAGGCCACATAAATTACAGACTCATAAGCATCACTCCAAGGAGCATGACCACTGATGTACCACCTTAGTATCAATCCTATGGTCATTAATATAAAAAATGTCCAAATAATATATTTACATACATTAACCAATTTATCAAGTGTTTTGTTTTTCTCTTTAAAAATTTGAAAAATTAAAAATGAAAACATCAGTATACCAATGAGTAAAAAGTATTTGTAAAGGCGATTGAAAACATCAACTTTATTATAAAGTATTTCAGCTTTTATCCTGTTTTCAGTTGGCATTATAGAACTGCCGTATCGCTTTTGATAGCTGGTGATGCTTTCCAGATATTCATCAGCTTTGGAATA
>NZ_JCBCCK010000239.1:0-5778 GCF_059864935.1 Planktosalinus sp. | reverse complement strand
ATTGCGCTACAGCGGAAAAAGCGCCGCTTTTTTAAGAGGTTTCCGGGCTATTTATTTGGGGGTGTTCTTCAACATAGTGATTATGGCCAATGTATGTTTGGCTGCCATAAAAATTGGGCATGTGATGTTTGGTTTCAACGAATTTCAAAGTTTATTTATCGCTTGTTCGGTAACGGTCGTTTACTCGATGCTCGGTGGATTACGGGGGGTACTCCTCACCGATTTTGTACAATTTATCATAGCGATGGTGGGAAGTATCTGGGCAGCCGTTTACATTGTCAATCACGAAAAGGTGGGTGGTTTAACCACGATGCTGGCCGCTCCCGAACTTGAAGGCAAACTCAGCTTCCTTCCCGACTTTACTAACTGGGAAGTAGTTGTACCATTGCTCATCATTCCATTGGCTGTACAGTGGTGGAGTGTCTGGTATCCCGGTGCAGAACCCGGTGGTGGCGGATACATCGCACAGCGGATGCTGGCTGCCAAAAACGAAAAACACGCCACCTGGGCCACATTGTTCTTTAACTTTGCCCATTACGCTTTACGTCCCTGGCCCTGGATTATTATTGGGATGGCTTCGCTAATAGTCTATCCTGATTTGATGAGCCTGCAGCAAGCCTTTCCGGATATGAACCCGGACTTTGTGAGAAATGACCTGTCATACCCTGCTATGCTGCGTTTACTGCCTGCCGGGTTACTCGGACTGGTGATTACCTCGCTGGTAGCTGCGTTTA
This sequence comes from Planktosalinus sp., assembly GCF_059864935.1. NCBI lineage: Bacteria > Pseudomonadati > Bacteroidota > Flavobacteriia > Flavobacteriales > Flavobacteriaceae > Planktosalinus > Planktosalinus sp. Next base: position 5,044 of record NZ_JCBCCK010000239.1, on the reverse strand, counting down.
TGAGTACCATTTCCACTCATCTCAACTGGGGTTCTTCTTATGTAGTGAATGATTTTTATGCACGTTTTGTCAATAAGGACGCTTCCGAAAAAAGTAAAGTTTTAGTGGGAAGAATTTCCACTTTTGTGATGATACTTTTTGCAGCCTTGTTGTCGCTGAAGCTGGAAGAAGCACTTGAAGCGTTTAACCTCTTGTTGCAGATTGGTGCCGGTACAGGATTGTTGTTTATTATGCGTTGGTTCTGGAGACGCATCAATCCATACAGTGAGATTACCGCGATGCTTGTTTCTTTTTTAATCGCCGTGTTTTTCTTTATTAACAACCGTCTGGATGCTCCTTTTGTGGTGATGGAAACACACTGGCAACTGGTTGCCGGTGTTGTTATCACAACCATAAGCTGGGTGGTTGTAACTTTTGCAACACGGCCTTCAGAAATCAAAACCATTGAGGCTTTTGAAACTTTGGTGTTTAAATGCGAAAATAAATTTAATAATTTCAGGTATAAATTTCTGGCACTGATAATGGCCATCGTGGGAGTCTATTGCTTTTTGTTTGCAACCGGCTTTTTTATCTATGGAAATACAGGAATTGGGTTATTGTTGTCAAGTATTACTATTTTGAGCATAGTGGTTCTCATTCGAATCAGGGACAAATTTTAATCATTTTCTTCTTCATTATCGTCCTCTTCAGTTGTTAAAACATCGAGTACTCGGCGCTCAGTTCGTTCAAGAGGTCGCTCGTCTGTGCCTTCAGGGGCTTTTTCACGTTTTCTGAAAATGCGTTGTCTCAATTCACTGAACGAATCAAATTCGAGCGAATAGGACAAACCTGTTCCTTGTTCAAAACCTTGGTTTTCACCAATAAATTGAACCTGGGTTTCACGGTTAAAGATGTTCCATTTGAAGTTTCCTTCCTCATTGAGCAGCACCTGAATCTGGAAATCACCGGCCACGGTATTGTTCTGCAAACCGCCCACAGGCACACCCACCCTACCATCAATGAGTACCCGGTCACTCACCTGCGACGTAAAGGTTAGGCCCACCCGATCTGAAGTCTCAAGGTCACGTGTTCGCGTTCCGGGAGTATATGCAAGTGCCACATTGAATTTACCATCCTGATCTGCAAAAATCTCATTAACCAGTCCAGAAAAACGTTCGACAAAAGTGGCTGTTCCTTGATCAACGGTAAACCTGTCGCTGGAGAAAGAACCGGTTGAAATGAGATAAAGCACCTGAAGTTCCCTTTGCTGCCTGTCATCCAGTTTGTATTCCAGTTCAGACTTTACAATCGAGCTGGCTGTTGGGAAATCGATTAAATATTCCATTTCGGGTGAGATTAGTTCTCCACGTAATTCAATAGTGACATCAACAGGGATCTTTCGGTTAAATGTTGGGTTGTCAAGTAACACTGAAGGATTGGCAGAGGTTTCATAGACCGCCCTAATGTCTATATTGGCACGCTCGGGGTCGCCATTCCAACTGATATGTCCACCGCGCTCCACAACAAATTGCTTTTGCACCAAACCGGCATACCTGAAATCATAAACTGCGGTATAAACCAGAAAATCCCCCCACATATTGAAACGCCCAAGAGTATTGATTTCAATGTACAAAATACCTTCACCTCTACCTTTTAACGTTGAATTGTTTTTTATATCCACAACAACTTCCACTTCTGCATCTCTGGTTATTTCAAGATCAAATTCCAGAGTGAGCCCTTTTAAATCATCTCTGACTATGGTCTCTCCCGAAATACGTGCTGCTTTTTCTTCAGGAGAAAGGAAATAAATATAACTATCGTCACCTATAGATTCTGTATCGCTAATAGGAATTTTAAAAGAAGTTCCGCTTGCCGTTCGGGCATCAACTTTAATTACCAACTCGTCAACAGGACCAGATAAAGAAGCATTCCCGGCAATAAACGCGGTACCATAATAAAGTGCATCTTCATCGGCCTTAGTATCGAGAACCAGAAAACGGTCTGTAGTAATGTCCAGATTCATCAGCCAGTTGGAAAAATTATCATGGTCAAAATAGCCAGTCAGGTTAGCTTTGGTGTTGAAATTGGTATCGGTTATTTCTGTAAGGGGAATATTAAAACGGTTTTTGGTCAATAAAATTCGGGTTTCATCCCTGAAATCAAAATCTATATTCAGGTAAGGCACTTTCATTCCTGCACGATTTAAGTCGAGTCGGCCACTAATGTCGGGCGATTTATAGTTGCCTACAATACGGGAATTACCGGAAACAAAACCGCGAATATCTGTAATAATGTTCCCCCCAAACGGACTGATGGAAGCTAGGTTAAACTCATTGAGTTCCACATCGAGATCGATAGTAGAACTAATGTCATCCACCTCTATTTTTCCAATGGCCGTTACTGATTTAATTTTTTGATTGGAAAGTGTGGTATTGATGTCATAACGCCTTAAATCCTCGCTTCCGGTAATACTGAGCACCAGATCGCCCAATTCAATATCGTTTACCCTAAGTCTGTCAATGGTAACATTTGAACTGGGATAAAACAGTTCCTCACGTTGAATGAAAGTAAAATTTCCGTTTACGTTTCCGTAAAGGTCAAGGCTATCAATTTCGGGGGTAATTTTGCCAATATCTACATCCCTGAAATACAGACGAATGTCTTTATAGCTGCTGTCACTCAATTTTCCGGCCATCTGTATGAGCTCCTGTTGATGGCTGATCACCAGTGAGTCGATAATGATATCCTTGAAATTATTATCAAAAACAATTTTGTTTAGGGTGTCGTTTTGTTCATTGATAAACCAAGGATTGTCTTTAAAAACAATTTCCGAACGTTTTAAGCCAATTAAAGATTTTCCTTGTTTGTTGATGGTATGGTAAAGAGAGAGGTTATATTCGTCTTTTTTAGTTGGCCCCCTTTCATTTCAGAACGCACAAACAAGGTGTCTGAAAGTGTTACATTGACTAAACTCAAATCGAAAAATTGATAAATACCCAAATCAACGGAATCGATTTCCAAATAGGTATTGAAAAGGGGGTTATTATTATCTACCTGAAGGGCAATGTTTTCGATATAATTTCCGTAAGCGGTTATTTCAGGTGATCGGAAATTCAATTTGAATTTTGATTCGTCTGATGCAACAGATCCCCTTATGGTTGTATTATCACCCAGTTTTATCTCCGGAACGATGACTTCAACTATTTTGTTGAAAATTTCAAAATTAAAAGTGACATACTGATTTTCAGTGGTTTTTATTGGGGTATAATTGGCATAAATACTTGCAATTGAGTTTTGAAACAGATTGGGTAAATCCGCCAGTAAAAAATTCCCCGTAAGCTTTCCACTGACTACATCTGGTGAAATTACTTGTATGGTACGCTCATCCTCGTCAAAAGTGGACAAAATAAGTATGTCGTCAAAATAGTAATCGTCAATTGGATTTTGATAAGTGCTTTCTGCAATACGAATCACTCCTCTCACATCGTCCACACTGGTTCCACGCATGTCCATTCCAACTCGGCCGGTGAAAATCGAAATAGTGTCCCGGGTAAAAATATTGGTGGCATACAAATCTGCATATTCAATAACTGCATCAAAGTCATAGTTATTCTGTTCTTCGGTAACATCTATAAGTCCTTCAAAACTCAATTTCATGTTGGGGTCGTCAATTGTGAGTTTTCCGTTAAAAATGGGGTTTTGGAGCCTGCCACTCACATTTACATTGGTATAAGTATATTCATTTAAAGTAAAACTGGAAATTCTTCCGGAAAGCTCGGTATTTACAGTTTCCTGAGAAAATCCTCTTCCGTCAAAACGAAGTCTGGCGGTTGTGCGGCCAACTGTTTGGGTATTCAACAACCTGCCCAAATTAAAATTGGTGACATCTAAGGTGCCTTTATAGGTGGCATCATCCACATTGTTGATATTGCCCATTTTCAGGTTGGTTGTTGCATTTCCTAAAGCCGACCGGATTGTAGATTCAGTGTCCAACTCAGTCCCGGTAATTGTGGTATTGCCATCAAAAGTAAAATCCCTCAAATTTTCAAGTTCTTTGGGCAAGACATTTCCTAAAACATTCGGCATAAAACGTCTCAGGTCATAGTAATTGGATTTGATGCTGTGGTTTGTTGCAGTGATCCTGTAATCATCTCCTTCTTTCAGTACATTTTTGATTTTAAAATCCCCGCTTATGCTGGTATTTTGATTTCTAAATTCAAAGCCATCAAGCGTAAAGTCGTTTAATGGGCCTTCCAAATGTCCTTTAAAAGTTATGGTTTGGTCTATCCCAAATTCATTGTAAAAAAGATTCAGTTCATTTGTCGAAATATGTGCTTCCCTGAAATCTGCCTCAAAAATGACCGTGTTTACAAAATCTGAAAAACCTGTTTCATCAAAATGAAGGATTACATCCCCATCAATGGTACTCTCTGATGTTTTTAAATCTAAACTCCTCAATTCAATTTTTGTGACTGTATATTCAAAATCAGCCTTCAGGCTTTCAACAAACAATTTGTCATTATAAATAAAACGCATATCCTGAATATCTGCCCAGACATCAGAATCAAGTAACCTAAAATCTTTTGCTTCCAAAGAAACATTTTTAAAAGTAACAACTTCAATATCTTCAAGATTTTCATCGGTTATTTTGATGATGGTGTTGGTAAGGGTAAGCGTGCGGGATTCCATTATAAAAGGAGGTGGATCTTCAAGTGGTGTCTCAGGCGCAAATTTTCTGGTAAATATTGACAGGTTGTCCCGTTCTTCACCTTGATAAGTTTTCACATACAGCTTAGCGTCCTCAAGGAGCAAGTCCCCAAAATTAAGATTGGTTTTTAAGAGGTTCCTGAAACTTAAAATGGTGGTGCTTACATCCCTTGCGTAAATCAATGTATCCTGATGATGATCTGCAATATACACCCCTTGTAAAGTAACTTCTCCCTTGCGGTTGATACCAATTCTGTCAATATTGATATCGGTATCATAACGCTCATTCAGGTTTTTGGTCACTTTTTGTGCCACATAAGTTTGTACAGAAGGGAAAGAGAGCGAAATTAAAAGAGCT
>NZ_JCBCCK010000215.1:0-7047 GCF_059864935.1 Planktosalinus sp. | reverse complement strand
AGTGAATTTTAGTGAAGAAAAGGATTATTTTGTATTTAGCGTAAGCGATCAGGGTAAAGGTATTGATAATTCGGTCATTAAGAACCTGGATACCAGAGAGGAATTAATGAGCACTTATGGAACAGAAGGTGAAAAAGGTACCGGAATAGGTTTGAGAATCGTAAAAGATTTTATCAACTTACACAACGGAAAATTGGTGTTTTCAATAAACGAGCCATCAGGAACTATAGTTACAGTTAAAATTCCAAAAAATATAGATGAGAGTTCATTAGAGCTAACTCCAATCTCCGAAAACAAAAAGCAATAAATTAATCATCTTAACTTTTATCAACCCTTACACTGTCCGGCACCAAAACGGTATAATCACCACCATTTCTTATTACATCCCTAACGATACTGGAACTAATGTATGAAGTTTTTGATGCGGTTAAAAGAAATACAGTTTCAATTTTAGAGAGCTTTCGGTTGGTGTGGGCTATGGCTTTTTCAAACTCAAAGTCAGCCGGGTTGCGCAAACCTCTTAAAATAAACTGAGCGTCAAGTTTTTTGCATAAATCGATGGTAAGTCCTTCATAGTACATGACCTTCACTTTAGACTCACCTGCAAATGCTTCTTCAATGAATTTTATGCGTTGTTCAAGGTCGAACATATATTTTTTTTCGGCATTGATGCCTATAGCTACAATAATTTCATCAAAAAGATGAATGCCCCTCATGATAATATCATAATGTCCTAAAGTGATGGGGTCAAAAGAACCGGGAAATATAGCACGTTTCATAAAAGCACATTAAAGTTCAAAAAACTAAGATAATCATTATTTTCTAAAAGCCTGCTCTACCAGGTTTCCAAACAGTTCTTCAAGGGAAATTCCTGCGGCAAGTGACTGTTTTGGTATGATGCTTTCGGGTGATAAACCGGGATTGGTGTTCATTTCAATAAAGTGAGGCACCCCTTCCTGAATAATGTATTCACTTCGCGACAAACCGGTCATGTTTAGAAGTTCATAAATGCGTTTGGCTTCAGATCTTAAACGTTGCCTTACCTCGTCAGGAATTCGTGCAGGAGTGATTTCTTCAGACTGCCCCAGATATTTGGCCTCATAGTCAAAAAACTCATTTTCAGTAACAATTTCAGTTGCCGGTAGTACCAATACCTCGCCTTTGTATTGGATAACACCTACAGAAACTTCGGTACCCACCAAACAAGATTCAATTAAAATTTCGGCGTCTTCCTTGTATGCAAATTCAATGGCTTCGGGAAGTTCTTCAATGGTTTTTACTTTAGATATCCCAAAGCTACTGCCCGAGCGACTGGGCTTCACAAAACATGGCAGGCCTACAGTTTTTATAATATCTTCCGGTATTATTTCATCGCCTTTATTAAGGTAATAAGCCTTTGCACAATGCACTCCGTATGACTTTAAAACTGAAAGACAATCCCTTTTGTTAAAGGTCAACGCCGCCTGATAATAATTGCAGGAAGTGTGGGGCAGGCCAATTAATTCAAAATAAGCTTGCAACAAACCGTCTTCACCGGGTGTTCCGTGAATGGCGTTAAAAACAACATCGGGTTTAATTGTTTTAGTTCCGTTAGAAAAACTAAAATCTGATTTATTCACATCAAAGGTGTCACCGGTTTCAGAATTAAAAAACCAGCTATCCGGAGTGATATGAACAGGATAAACTTCATAATCGGTTTTAGAAAGTGAATCAGACACCACTTTGCCACTGAGTAAGGAAATTTCAAATTCACTGGAATAGCCGCCCATTACCACAGCCACGATTTTTTTTGGCATAAGAATTAAAGATTAAATGCGTTAAACAAATGTAGGATTAATAAAGCAAATCCAAAAAATAATATCTTAGCAAATTAAGTTTACCTTTGCGTGATTTTCTGATTTATAAAACCAAATTGAATGAGTCTGTTCAAGTTTATTTTCTCTAAAGCCTTTATCAAACAACTTGTATTGGCAGCTGTAGTGTTGCTTATTTTAGTTTTTTTAATATTAAGCTGGCTTAAGTTTACCACCAACCACAACCAGCACAAAGTTGTGCCCGATGTCTCAAAACTGACCTATGAAGAGGCCACAAAAAAACTCAAAGAAGTTGATTTGAGACTAGAGGTCTTGGATTCTGCAAATTACAACCCTGACTACCCGAAATATTCAGTGATTGAACAAATTCCTGCTGCAGGCCAGGAGGTAAAGGAAAACCGAAAAATTTATATTACACTAAATCCGTCTGGTTACCGCTCAGTTGAAATTCCCCCACTTGTGGGAAGAACTCGCCGTCAAGCTGAACCTACTTTGAGGGCATTGGGTTTTGAAATTGGAGAAATTATCTATAAACCTTACATTGCTCCAGATGAAGTATTGGAGATGAGGCACGAAGGGAAAACGATTAAACCCGGGGACATGCTTCAGATTACCTCAAAAATAGACCTCGTTTTAGGTGATGGTAAAGAGCGTTACCGTGGAAGCAGTGATGAGGAAAGTGAAGATCAAACTGCTGAGGAAGAAAATTGAAATGACAACAACCGAAAACGATATTGAAGAAAACGATGACTTATATGAACACCATCGTTATGTGGTGGATAAAGGCCAGAAACCGCTTCGCATTGACAAGTACCTGATGAATTATATTGAGGGTGCTACCCGAAATAAAATTCAAAGCGCCGCAAAAAATGGGACTATCTTTGTTGATGATGTGCCTGTAAAATCCAATTATAAAGTAAAACCCGGAGAAGTCATCAGGGTGATGTTTACACATCCGCCTTATGAATATTTGCTGGTTCCTGAAAACATTCCGTTGGATATTGTGTTTGAAGACGATTACTTGATTGTTGTAAATAAACCTGCCGGAATGGTAGTGCATCCCGGTCATGGAAATTATTCAGGCACACTCATCAATGCATTGGTATATCACTTTGAAAACCTTCCATTAAACAGTAGCGAACGTCCCGGTTTGGTACATCGCATAGATAAAGACACCAGCGGATTATTAGTTATCGCCAAGACCGAACAAGCTATGGTCAAACTCGCCAAACAGTTTTTCAACAAGACCAGTGAGCGTGAATATGTAGCACTGGTTTGGGGTGATGTAACTGAAGATGAAGGAACGATTACAGGCCATATAGGCAGAAGCCCAAAAAACAGGCTCCAGAATATCGTTTTTGAAGATGAAAGCCAGGGAAAAGAAGCGGTCACCCATTACAAAGTGCTTGAACGATTGGGTTATGTTACGCTGGTTGCCTGTAAATTGGAAACCGGAAGAACTCACCAGATTCGTGTTCATATGAAACACATTGGCCACACCTTGTTTAACGATGAACGCTATGGCGGTGATAAAATTCTTAAGGGAACCACGTTTACGAAATACAAACAGTTTGTGGATAACTGTTTTAAAGTACTACCCAGACAAGCACTTCATGCAAAAACACTTGGCTTTAAACATCCTGAAACCGGGGAATTCATGAAGTTTGATTCACCTATACCACAAGACATGACTGATTGTATTGAAAAGTGGAAGAGTTATGTGAAACATCAAAAAGATTTTGAAGAATAAAAAAAGCCCGAATCAATCGGGCTTTTTTAGTTAAACGGTTGGGTTATTTTTTAACCCATTTACCGGTAAAGGTAGTTTTTGTGTCACTTATAACAACTAAGTATAATCCCGGTTGGATGTTTTTGAAATATTTATTTAGTGTTCCATTTGTTACGCTAATGTTTTTTTCAACATAAACTTGTTTACCATCAAGGCTAAAGAGCTGTAATGTAGCATTTTGAAGATTTTGAGGAATACTAAAAGACAATTCTCCACTAGAAGGATTGGGGTAAATATTCATTTGTGGAGTATCAAAATCGGCGGTTGAAAGTGGCTCGTCCGGAACAATCAGGCCATCTCTTTTGTTGTTTCCTTTATAACCATTGCTTAAGATTGTGGTTGGGTCATAAGGAATATCCATATTATAAACATTTACAAAAGCTGAGTCAACAGAAGTGCCAAATGTTTGGGTGTATGAATTGGCTACAAGATTAAGTAAACCATCATTATTTACATCACCCAAAACTGCACTATTGATAAATGTAAAGCCTTTAGGCCTAAGGGGAAACCCAGCAAGTTCACCGCTCCCGTCAAGAGAATAGGCATGAATAAATCCATTGCCGTCTGACCCTACAACCACACTGGGAAAAATTATGTCCTGAACTCCGTCACCATTTATGTCTGCAATGGTCATTACTCCTTCAGTACCTCCGTATTTGTTTACAGAAAAGTCAGAAATCAAGTTCCCATCTAGATCAAATCCATAAATTACATCAAGAGGTGTAGTTCCGTCTCCGCTAGTGTTTCTGTTTCCGAAAAACAATTCATACGTTTCGTCGCCATTTACGTCAGCAACAGTAGGGGGAGAATAAGTCCACTCATTTATGGTATAGGGCCAGCCTGATGCATAACTACCGTCAGATTTCATAACAAAAAATGCCGGATTTGTGCCGTGGTTACTTCCCACTATTTCAAGTGTTCCGTCGTCATCCAAATCAACCAATATTGGTGATTGGTATGAATAACTAATGCCTGTAGCAGTAGATGGAAATCCTGCGATAGATTGTCCTGTATCAGTGTCAAATACATACATTTCACCGGCAGAGGTTGAAATGACAACGTTCATAATCCCATCATTATTCACATCGCCAATAGATGGAGTAAAGGCCGGTGTGCCGGGAATCTCCACGGGCCAATTGGCATTATAAGGGTTACCTTGAGAATCTACTATATGAACCCTGCTAGGGCCTGATGTAATCCGCTCACAAAAAATAATTTCCATTGTGCCATCATCATTCAGGTCAGAAACTGCCGGGGCATTTATCATCCAGTTATTATTAAAGTTAAGTGGCCAACCGGGAAAATCAGCTCCGGTGGAACCGTGAACCAGGTAGACGCGTCCGTTAGCCGGAACCCCGCCTGTGTTTTGTACGATTTCCAGATTGCCATCACCGGTAATGTCTGCTACAGTGGGAGGAAAGGTGGCAGTTCCGGTCAAAGTTCTTTCCCACAAAAGGCTGCCGTCACCTTTTATTGCATAAAGTTTATTGTAAGTTGCAAATACGATTTCATCTATACCATCCTGGTCTATGTCTGCAACTGTTGCTCCTCTGAAATTTTTAAAATTCGGGTGTGTGGGTCTGCCAAATGGAAAGTTTCCAAGTTGAACAAAAGGACTTGATCCTTTACTTGCCAAGTGTTCTGGCAGTAAAGTAGTTTCTGCTGTTATGCTTCCGTCTCCAAGTAAAATAGCTTTTTGACCGACTTCCTGAGCCAAAACTATTGATGAAGAAAGTAATAAGAAACAGGTTTTAACAAGTGTAATTTTGTTTTTCATAAGTGGTACATTTAATGTTGATGCATACTAAATTAAAAGATTACTGTTAATATAAAGTAGTTTTTACTGTTAAAATACCTAATTTATTAGAAACGCTTATGTCTCCATTAATAATTATTTTAATAAATCTTCACTTGAGATTTAGCAAAACCGTAAATTTGATTCAAATTAAAAATAGTTATGAAAATCTTACTTTCGCCGGCCAAATCACTCGATTTTGAATCAAAATTACCCACTGAAAAATATACAGAGCCCATTTTTCTTTCTGAAGCTGAAAAACTCAATGGGGTTTTAAAGAAAAAATCTAAAAAGCAACTTAAGGATTTGATGGACATCAGTGACCAACTGGCTGAGCTGAACTTACAGCGTTATCAGGATTTTTCTGTTCCATTTATAAAAGAAAATGCAAGACCGGCAGTTTACGCATTTTCCGGCGATGTGTATGTAGGTCTAGATGCATACAGCATCTCTAAAAATAAAATTGAAAAACTACAGAATACAGTCAGAATCCTCTCAGGAATGTATGGTGTTTTAAAACCTTTGGATTTGATGCAACCCTACCGACTTGAAATGGGAACCGATTTAAAGGTGAATCGAAGTAAAAACCTTTATGAATTCTGGGGCGATAAAATTACAAAAGTGCTGAATGAAGAATTAACTAAAGAAGAGATTGTACTTAATCTGGCAAGCAATGAATATTTCAAATCCGTAAACACCAAAAAACTTAACGGAAAACTCATCAGTCCTGTATTTAAGGACTTTAAAAACGGTAAATTGAAAATCATTTCATTTTTCGCAAAAAAAGCCAGAGGGTCTATGGCCAGATTTGTGGTTGACAACGAAATTAAAAGCTATAACGATTTATTGACTTTTGATGTTGATGGGTATAAATTTAGCCAAGAAGAAACTAAAAGCACTGATAAACCTGTATTCATAAGATAAGAAGAACGTTTTTGCTTTTTGATAAGCGAGGTTTAAATCTATTTGCTGCTTTATTTTTCGTTATTAAATATTGGAATTTCTTAATAACTTTTACTGTTTTAGGTACTTTAAAGTCCGTACTTTTGTATTCTCAAAAATTGAAATATTACAATTATGTCTGAAAATATAGAAAGAATCAAATGCCTGATTATTGGTTCAGGACCTGCCGGATATACAGCAGCTATTTATGCTGCAAGAGCAGATATGCACCCTGTTGTTTATACCGGTATGGAGCCCGGAGGCCAATTGACAACCACTACTGAAGTAGATAATTTCCCGGGTTACCCGGAAGGTATTGACGGACCAACCATGATGGTACAACTTCAACAACAAGCTGAACGCTTCGGAACACAGGTGAGAATAGGAATGATCACTGCTGTTGAACTAAGCGATGAAATTGGAGGTATTCACAAAGCTACAGTGGATAATGGAAAACAGATTGAAGCTGAAACTGTAATTATTTCTACCGGGGCAACCGCAAAATACCTTGGCTTACCCAGTGAGCAGCGCCTGAGAGGTGGAGGAGTTTCTGCCTGTGCCGTTTGTGACGGATTTTTTTACAAAGGTCAGGAAGTGGCAATAGTTGGGGGAGGCGACACCGCAGCCGAGGAAGCCACTTATCTCGCCAATATTTGCAAAAAAGTTACCATGCTTGTAAGAGGCAGTGAAATGAGAGCCTCAAAAGC
>NZ_JCBCCK010000178.1:0-4169 GCF_059864935.1 Planktosalinus sp. | reverse complement strand
ATGAAAAAATTAAAAATACTTATTTTGGCCAGTATCGGGTTTTTTGCACTGAATTCGTGTGAGACCACCGAGATGGATTTGATAGACAATCCCAATTCACTTACCCCTGATCAGGCCGATGTCAATTTCTTTATCAATGACATTCAGATTAGTTTTGCCAGGACTGTAAACACATTTGGCAATATTGGGAGTCAAACCACCAGGATAACATATATGCACGGTGGTGGCGGAAACTATAATACTGCTTATGGCTCTACCAGTTTCAATGGTGTTTGGTCAAGTTCATACCAACGTGTCATAAAAGACATCCGCACGATGAACGATCTTGCAGAGGAGATTGGATTAAGCAAGCACATAGGGGTTGGCCAGGTAGTTGAGTCCTTTTTAATGATGACCTTGGTTGATTATTTTGGAGATGTTCCCTATTCAGAGGCATTTGATGAGTTCAATCTTGATCCGGGTCTTGACCCCGCTGCATCGATTTACGCAGAGGTTATCAGTTTATTGGATCAAGCAATAGCAAATTTTGAATCAGACGGTCCACCACTGGCAACAGATTTGTATTTCAACAATCAGTTCAACAAATGGATAAAGGTGGCCAATACTTTAAAAATGAAGGCTTACATCCAGACTCGTTTGGTGAATAACAATGCCATTTCCAACTTTCAACAAATCGTTAACTCCGGTGATTATATAACAGACAACACAGACAATTTTGTGTTTAATTGGGGGGTTAGCACCAACCCTGAGTCACGTCATCCCGGGTTTGCGGCCAACTACCAAACTGCCGGGGCAGATGGCAACACTTATGCCTCAATCTGGTTGATGGATTTGATGATGAATGACAAATCGATCAAAGATCCACGCATTCGTTACTACTATTACAGACAGCGCAGTGCATTGCCCACCAGTGCCGCTCAGCAGTTTCAGTTGATTCGCTGTGCAGTGGAGCCCATCCCGTCCCACTATCAGGCTATTGGAGCAGTATATTGTTATCCCGGCTATCCCAACTCAGCTGATGCTGAAGGTTACTGGGGTAGGGACCACGGCAACAAGGAAGGACTTCCGCCAGACGGACGTTTAAAAACAGCAGTAGGCCTGTATCCGGTTGGCGGTCGTTTTGATGACGATGCATTTGCCGGAATTAGCAGCAGTGAGTTAGGTGCCCGAGGAAATGGGGTCACCCCGATACTACTGAGTTCAACAGTTGATTTTTGGAAAGCTGAGGCGGCTCTTTATGGTGGAGCAGGCAATGCAACCACACATATGGCCAATGGGATACAAAAATCCATTAGTTATGTCAGGACATTTACACAGAGACATGTAAATGCATTTGATGAAACAAAGATACCCGACGTAGCCGATGACGCCACATACATAGCAGAGGCCAGTGCTAATTTGACCGCTGCTACAAGCACAGCTGACAAACTGGATGTATTGGCCAAGGAGTTTTTTGTGTCGCTATACGGTAACGGCATAGACGCATACAACTTCTACCGAAGAACCGGAGCTCCGCGAGACGTGCAGCCACATATTGAGCCAAGTCCGGGTAGATTTATCCGTTCACATTTTTATCCGGCCAATGCCGCAAACAACAATGCAAGCATCGATCAAAAGCCGGATGTATCAACTCGTGTATTCTGGGATACCAACCCACTGGACGGATTCCCACAAAACAACTAAAAAAAAGAAAATTATGAAAAATATATTTTTTAAATCAACATTATTCTCTCTAGTATTACTACTCTTTGCTTGTAGTGATACTGAGACAACAACTGACTTGGTTTTTGACAACACTACCCACGGGGGTATCCTAAGAACATTGGAAATAAGTACTGATATTGAATATAATGACCCCAGTATTTTATTGTCTTATCTTCTTGAAGTTCAAGATTCTGAAGATGGCAGCTTAACTGATAGGGTTGAGGTTTATGCCAGTTTTATTGACAACGAAAACAACGGGCAGAACAACAAGGACGAAGTTTTACTTGCAAATATACCAAGTTCAGAGTTTATTTTAGGTGAAAGGTTACCTAGGATTTTTCTGGAAATAGGAATATCTGAATTGGAAAACGCTCTTTCTATGACTACTAATGACTATACAGGTGGAGATGTTTTTCCGATTAGGTTTGAATTAGTATTTAAAGATGGTAGAAGATGGAGCAATTACAACGCTTCTTCAACCGTTTTAGGAAATCAATTTTTTGCTTCGCCATTTGTTTATAATTCAAATGTTGTTTGCCCTTTTAATAATCAGAGTTTAGCTGGTGAACATACGTTTGTTACCACAAATATGTATATTCCAGGGAGTAATCCTTGTGGAGGTACAGTTACCGGATCGGTAATCTGGGGTGATACCAACACTGAAGGGTCTTATACTACTAGCGATTTTTCATTTGGGTTGTTTGAGTCCTCTTGTTGGAATGATAGCCCTGCGACCTCAAATTCAGCCAGAGTTGTATGGTTTTGTAGTAATTTAAATACAGCTGGAGTTGATCAATATGGCGAAAACTGGACTTATGAGATAATTAGTGTAAATGGTCCTGAAATGGTTATAGAGTTTGTGAGCAGCTATCAAACGGGAGAAGGAGGTATTACTACTCTTACTCGAGCTGGAGGAGAAAATTGGCCTGTAATTTTTCAAGATTAATTGTTTTTTATTGTAATAATCAACCACCTTAAAGTCACTTTAAGGTGGTTTTTTATTTACCTTTGTTTTTTATGCAAAAAAATACCCAAATCATAGGAATTAGAGCTATTCTTGAAGCAATTCACGCAAGCACTACAATAGACAAAGTGTTTATTCAAAAAAACACTCAGGGAGAGTTGATGAGCAGTTTGTTAAAACTTCTTAAGCAGAAGGGCATTCAATTTTCTTATGTACCTGTTGAGAAGCTCAATAAAATGCATCGCGGCAACCATCAAGGGGCTATTGCTTCCATTTCTCCAATTACTTTTGTTGCGCTTGAAACCCTTGTGGAACAAACTTTTGCACAGTCAGACACACCTTTGTTTTTAATTCTGGATCAGCTTTCAGATGCCCGAAATTTCGGTGCCATATTACGCACAGCTTCCTGTATCGGTGTGCACGGGGTCATTATCCAGAAACACGGTGCCGCACCCGTTAATGCCGATACGGTTAAAACTTCGGCAGGGGCAGTGTTTCAGGTTCCCATTTGTAAGGTGGACCACATCAAGGATGCTGTGTTTTATTTACAATCATCAGGTGTTAAAGTTATTGCTGCCACAGAAAAAGCTTCACAAGCCTTCTACGATTTGGATTTAAAGCCCGCTATCGCCCTGATTATGGGTTCAGAAGACCGGGGCATCAATCCATCAGTACTAAAAACCACAGACGAGACAGCAAAATTGCCTATGCAAGGCGAAATCGCTTCGCTCAACGTTTCCGTTGCCTGCGGTGCAATGCTCTATGAAGTGGTGAGGCAACGGTTAAGTTAGAAGATATAACTACAAAGTTAGAAGTATAAAGCCAGAAGTGTTAACTTAGAAGGTTTAAATTTCTGAGTATCAAACTTTCCTACCAGTAAGCAGATTCCATAAACCAAAAACAGTACTGAAAAGGAAAACTTCTCAAGTAACTTTATGAACCCTGTGCCTTCCTTGTGAGATTTGTGGTTATATTGCTATACAATATCCGAAAAATAGAAAACATCATCACGATCACCCAAAGTTTGAGAAGTGAAGAAACTTGAAACTTGAAACCTGAAACTTGAAACCATTAATTATCTTTACACCTTGAAATAGAATTTTCCAAATGAATTTACAGCAAATCATAGAAGTTAAAGCCAAAGAAGCCTTGCTTACATTATACAACACTCAGTTACCATCAGTGGAGTTTCAGGCCACCCGGAAGGAATTCGAAGGTGATATTACGATAGTTACTTTTCCAATGTTGCGGTATAACAAAACCAACCCGGAACAATTAGGCAATGAACTTGGAGCCTTTCTAGTCGAACATTTACAGGAGGTTTCTGCATATAACGTGGTAAAAGGTTTTTTAAATCTGGTGATTTCAGACAGCTATTACCTCGATTTTTTCAGAAAGATAAAAGACGATGAGGACTATGGATTTCAGTCACCAAGACCGGGAGACAAAGCCATGATGGTGGAGTATGCTTCTCCCAACACTAACAAGCCGTTGCATTTGG
>NZ_JCBCCK010000513.1:0-1475 GCF_059864935.1 Planktosalinus sp. | reverse complement strand
CTATGCGTTGGTAAAAATCAACTATAAAAAGTGGAAACACGCCGGGGTTAATTTTGCTTTTTTGTTTTTTTCAATGTTAATCAATGTGGGCTTTGGCGCGCTCACGCTAGGGGTTTTTTACTGGATAGGTACAACTCAATTTGGACTGCTTCATCTGGTAGATTGGCCGGTTTGGGTAGAATTGATTTTAGCCCTGCTTGTTTTGGATTTTATAGCACAGTATGGCGTGCATTACCTCCTTCATAAAGTCAAGTGGATGTGGCGTTTACACATCATTCACCACAGTGACACCAAGGTAGATGTCACCACCGGAACAAGGCATCATCCACTGGATTTTGTAATCAGGGAAAGTTTTGCTCTTTTTGCTGTTTTACTGATGGGAATGCCCATTGCTTTTTATTTGATTTATCGCATTTTAAGTGTGTTTTTCACTTACTTCACCCACGCCAACATCAACCTCGGAAAAATTGACAAATACATCAGCTATGTGTTTGTAACTCCAAATATGCACAAGTTTCACCACCATTGGGAAATGCCTTGGACCGATACTAATTTTGGAAATATGTTTTCTTTTTGGGACAGGATTTTTGGAACTTTTGTCTATGACGATACCAAAAAATTAAGATACGGTCTGGATTTGGTTGACGACAACACTGATGAAGATATATTGTATCAGCTGCGTATTCCTTTTGATAAAAGGATTAAAACGAAAAGGTAATTATTCTTTCTCCATGCCAATATGCGGGATTCCATCCTCCAGATAACCTTCACCCACCCGCTGATATCCGTGAGTATTGTAGAATTTTTCAAGATATTCCTGAGCTGAAAGATGGATTTTTGAAACTTTAAAATGTTGTTTAGCAGCTAGATTGGCCGCTTTCATCAAAGCGTGTCCATACCCGTGTTTACGCTCTGGTTGTTTCACCACAACGCGCCCAATGCTGGCATCTTCAAAATAATCACCGGGCCCAAAAAGACGGGCATATGCAACCATCACATAATTTTTATAAGCAAAAAGGTGTAGTGCTTTTTCATCTTTTCCGTCGATTTCCTGATACACACAATCCTGTTCTACCACAAATACCTCACTGCGTAGTTGAAGGAGGTCATATAATTCAGTGGTTGTGAGCTCTGAAAACTTTTTAAGCGTAAAATCCAGCTTCATATATTGAAATTGTTTTGAGCTAAAATAGCAAAATTGACAACTAATACTTTATCTTTATATGATATAAATACACTCGTTATGAAAAAATTAATTGTTTTTCCGATTTTTGGTTTAATTCTCTTCACTTCATGTGTTGACAATTCAAAAAATTATTTTACTGAATCTTCTCCTGAAATTGATGTGATGCGTCAAATGATTAAGGATTATGAAGCCGGTGACTGGGAGTCTTATAAATCTCACTATGCTGAGGATGCTAAAATTTATCACAACCGGGTAAACAGTGATTACCGTTCTGTTGATGAGGCCATTG
>NZ_JCBCCK010000129.1:0-21199 GCF_059864935.1 Planktosalinus sp. | reverse complement strand
GGCTATTTTTTTGATACAGTTTGAATGAAAATATCGTTTACACTGGGTATTACTTCTACAAAATGATTGATTTGAGCCTTGGTAGTTAAATAACTTATCAAATCATTTGGTGAATCACCCGTATTGATTTTTATTTTCAATTTAAGTTCGTCTTCAATGGATTTGAACTGTGCCGGTGATATTGAGAACTTTTCAGAAAGTTCTTTTCTTAAAGCGGCTTCATTGTTGGTTATTAAACCTACTTCGTAAGTGTTTGATTTGTAGCTGCGTTTAATATCTGTAAGTTTTCCGTCGAGTACTTTATTTGAAAGGTCAATCAATGCAATATGGTCGCACAATTCTTCAACTGACTCCATTCTGTGTGTCGAAAAGATAATAGTCGCTCCCTGATTTCGCAATTCAAGGATTTCACCTTTAATCAGGTTGGCATTTACGGGGTCGAAACCACTGAAGGGTTCGTCAAAAATAAGAAGTTTGGGTTGGTGCAAAACAGTAACAATAAATTGGACTTTTTGAGCCATCCCTTTTGAGAGTTCTTCGATTTTCTTGTCCCACCACCCTGCAATTTCAAGTCTGTCAAACCAGTATTTCAGGCGTTCTTTTGCTTGATTTTTAGTTAGGCCTTTTAGTTGTGCCAGATAGAGTACCTGCTCCCCCACTTTCATAGATTTGTATAACCCCCGTTCCTCAGGCAAGTAGCCGATGTGTTGAACGTGACGGGGACTAAGTGGTTCATGATCCAAAAAAACCTTTCCGGAATCGGGCATGGTAATTTGATTGATGATTCGGATAAAAGTTGTTTTACCGGCACCGTTGGGCCCTAAAAGTCCAAAAATACTTCCATTTGGAACCTCTATAGAGATTTCATTCAACGCCCTGAATTTTCCATAATTTTTGGTGACGGATTCTGCAACTAATATGTTACTCATGAAATTTGTGTTTGTTTAAATGGTTGCCCTAATTAGTAGATTAAAAAAATTAATGTTACAAAAAATTGTCTCTAAAAAAGCAAAACCCACCCTAAACAGAACAATGTATAGGATGGGAAAAAAAATTGCTATGAAAAAGAAAAATATGGTTAATCATTAAACTAACCATAAACAAATATAAAAATAAATAATTAAATACTTGTTTTTATGAAAACATATCTTTCACTTTTTCAAAAAAAGATTTATCGTCAAATTCCGGTTTTGGCTGAAAATTGACATCACCTGCCATTTTTTCAAAAAACTCTTTTTGTTCCTTGGTAAGTGACTTTGGTGTCCACACATTAACATGTACAAGCAAATCGCCTGAGCCATAGCCATTAATGCTGGGGATTCCTTTATTCCTCAGACGAAGTATTTTCCCGCTTTGTACGCCTTCTTCAATCTTAATGCGCACTTTTCCGGTAACGGTGTCTATTTCTTTTGATGTTCCTAATGCTGCCTCTGAAAAGCTGATGTACAAATCATAATGCAAATTGTCGCCTTCTCGTTGTAGGGTTGGATGGGCTTTTTCTTCAATGGCAACAATCAAATCGCCGGGAATTCCGTTACCCGGAGCCTCGTTTCCTTTTCCTGAAACTTTAAGTTGCATACCGTCAACCACACCTGCCGGGATTTTGATGGATACTGTTTCTTCTGTGAGCAGCATCCCATCTGCGTCAGCATTGTTTGGTTTAGAATCAATCATTTGACCGGAACCTCCACAAACATTACAGGGCGAAGATGTTTGCATCCTGCCCAGTATTGTGTTTGTGATTCGGGTTACCTGACCACTCCCATTACAGGTTGAACAGGTTTTGTAAGTAGTTCCCTGTGCTTGTTTTTTGCGTTTTACTTTAATTTTTTTCTCAACACCATTTGCAACTTCTTCCATGGTTAATGCCACTCTGATTCTCAGGTTGCTTCCTTTCATTCGGCGTTGACCGCCACCAAAACCACCAAAACCTGAAAACCCACCACCTCTGCCACCGCCAAAAGCACCGCCAAAGATATCCCCAAACTGGCTGAAAATGTCTTCCATGTTCATGCCGCCACCGCCAAAGCCTCCTGAACCGTCAAACGCCTGATGCCCAAACTGGTCATAGCGCGACCTTTTTTCGGGGTTGCTTAACACCTCATAGGCTTCAGCAGCTTTTTTGAACATTTCTTCAGCTTTTGCGTCTCCCGGGTTTTTGTCAGGGTGAAATTCTATCGCTTTTTTTCGATATGCTTTTTTAATGTCGGCAGTACTAGCATTTTTACTAATGCCTAATATGTCATAATAATCTTCTTTCATAGTAGTAAATTAATGCTATTTTTATTGTCCTATCACAACTTTTGGAAAACGAATGACACGTTCTCCCAGTTGGTAACCTTTTTCAATGATATCAATAATTTTTCCTTTGAGTTCTTCTGAAGGAGCAGGTATTTGAGTGATGGCTTCGTGAATATCAGCATTAAATGTCTCGCCCTGCTTAACTTCAAGTTCTTCAAGTCCTTTTAATTTAAGTGTATCCTTAAGCTTGTTGTGAATCAATTCAATGCCTTTGTAATAAGCGTTGTTTTCATCTTTTTTTAATTCTTGTAAAGCGCGGTCAAAATCATCCAAAACAGGTAAAAGTGCCAGTAGCACATCTTGTCCTGCTGTTTTAAAAAGTTCAATTCGCTCTTTTGTAGTTCTTTTTTTGTAGTTTTCAAATTCTGCAAAAAGTCTCAAAAACTTTTCCTTTTCCAGTCCTAACTCATTTTCTAGTTTGTTTTTCTCGTTTTCGAGAGTTTCTATTTTGTTTTCGGCTTTATCCTTTTTGGTTTTTGTGGCCGACTTAGCGGTATCTTTTTTGCTCATTGTTAAAATGCTTAGTCTTATTCTTCACTGCTGTTTAGCAAAAGTATTGCCACAACTCGTTTTGTGTCAAATTGTCATTTATAAATTTTAATATGAATTTAAGATAATTTCTATATGGCGTAAGTAATTTTGTATGAAAACCAAAAATTAACACAAACCATGAAAAAAAGCATTTTAAAATTAACGCTTCTTTCTTTTATTGCTGTTTTGGCATATTCCTGTAAAGGAAATGAAAAATCTGAAACTGATGAAACTCAAGACAAAATGGAAGCTACTTCTGATGCAACCACTTATGTTGCCGATGTTGACGGAACCCAAATTGAATGGGAAGCCGGTAAACTAACCGGAAATCATACCGGTTATTTAAATGTAGCCAATGGGTATATCAACTTAAATGAAAATAACGAAATTGCCGGTGGTGAATTTGTTATAGATATGAGCACCATCACCGTAACAGACCTTGAAGGAGAAGAAAAGAAAAACCTTGAAGCACATCTCAAAGGAACAGTTGAGGGTAAAGAAGGTGACTTTTTCAACATCAATAAATATCCAACGGGAAAATTTACCGTAACCGGAATGGAAGTTGCCGATGGCAAAACCTGGATGACGGGCAACCTGACTTTAAAAGAAACCACCAGAAACGTGAAGTTTCCTATAAACCTTTCTCTTGATGGCAATAAACTTATCCTTCAAAGTGAAGAGTTTACAATTGATAGAACTGAGTGGGAAATCAACTTCAGATCACGTTCAATTTTCCCAAATATTGGTGATTTAGTAATTTATGACGATATTAAACTTGTTATTTATCTTGAAGCTGACAGAGCATAATCAATAAAATATCTATTAAAAACGCCCGAAAATTCGGGCGTTTTTTTATTTTAAACCTTTGAGAGCAGTTTCCAAATCGGGATATTTAAACTTAAATCCGGCTTGTTGTATTTTCTTTGAACTCACTTTTTTACTTCCTAAAAGAAGTGCGGACATATCGCCCAACATAAGTTTTAACACAAAACCGGGAGCATTTGGCAACCATAATGGTTTGTTTAATTGTCTTGCAATTGCCTTGGTCATTTCTTTATTGGTCACAGGGTTTGGGGTGACGCCGTTGTAGATTCCCCCCAATTTATTTTTTATGACAAACAAATAAATGGCTGCTATGTCGTCAATATGAATCCAGGACTGCCATTGATTACCACTGCCCAATGCTGCACCAAAACCAAGCCTGACAGGTTTTGCTATTTGAGGTAAAGCGCCATCGGTCTGATCAAGCACCATACCCGTCCTTATTTTTGTTACTTGTAATCCTGTCAACGAAAATTTATCTGCCACCTCTTCCCATCTCACCACTACATTTCCCAAAAAAGTATCGTTACTTTCATTTTCAGATTCATCATAAGTTTTATCTAAACTATCTGGATAAATATCAACCCCACTTGCGGTTATAAAATGCTTGACCTTATGTTCATTTTTTTGAAGTGTATTAAAAAGTAAGTTTCCGGAGAGGACTCTGCTTTCAATAATTTCAGTTTTATAACTTGGTGTCCATCTTTTATCTATAGATGCGCCGGCAAGATGAATAATTGTATCTACTTCCAGTAGGCAGTTAATATCAATATCTCCGTCTGAAGGGTTCCAGTAAAAACCTTTGTAGTGTGGTTTGTTTTGAATTTTAGTGAATGATGTGGTGAGGTAATTGACTTCAATATTTTCTTTCAGACACAAATCAGTAATCGCTTTACCAATAAGACCTGTTGCACCTGTAATTAAAACTCTCATCAGTAATTTTTTGTCTAAATTACCAAATCAAACAGGCAGAGACTAATTTTTAAAAAAGGTTTAACAGCCGTTATTTGAGGAGTTGTATCAGATAATTACCATAGCCGCTCTTACTTAAGGGTAGAGCAAGTTTATGAAGTTGCTGAGAATCAATAAACCCTTTTCTAAAAGCCACCTCTTCAATACAGCCAATTTTTAATCCGGTGCGTTTTTCAATGGTTTTCACAAACTCGGTGGCTTCAGTCAGAGCTTCGTGGGTACCGGTGTCCAGCCAGGCATATCCCCTGCTCATTATTTGCATTTGCAATTTGTTTTCCTGCAAATAATGTGCATTGACTGAAGTGATTTCAAGTTCGCCACGCGCCGATGGTTTGACCGATTTGGCCACTTCAATTACAGAATTTGGATAAAAATAAAGCCCGACAACTGCGTAGTTGCTTTTGGGATTTTTCGGTTTTTCCTCTATACTTAGAACTTGTCCGTTATCGTCAAAAGAAGCCACACCATAACGTTCCGGATCATCTACATAATACCCAAAAACAGTTGCGTTCCTGTGTTCCTCGGCCTGGTTTTTGGCTTCGGCTAGTAGTTTTTGAAAACCTGCCCCAAAGAATATATTGTCTCCCAGAATCAAACAAACATCGTCATTGCCAATAAATGCTTCACCAATGATAAACGCTTGAGCAAGACCATCAGGTGAAGGTTGTTCTGCATAAGAAATTGAAATACCCAACTGGCTTCCGTCGCCAAAAAGATTTTTAAAATTAGGTAAATCCGAAGGAGTTGAAATAATCAGTATGTCTTTTATATTGGCCAGCAACAAAACCGAAAGCGGGTAATAAACCATGGGTTTATCATACACCGGAAGCAGTTGTTTTGAAACTACCTGAGTCAAAGGATGTAGTCGGGTTCCGGCACCACCGGCTAATATAATTCCCTTCATATCAATGGGTTTTGTATTGTTTTTTATAATATTCCTGATAAGCCCCGGAGGTAACATTTTTTAACCAAGCTGAGTTTTCGAGATACCAGTCAATGGTTTTTGAAAGACCTTCTTCAAATGTTACCGATGGTTTCCATCCTAATTCAGCATTTATTTTTGAGGCATCTATGGCATATCTCAAATCGTGTCCGGGCCTGTCAGTAACAAAGGTAATTAATTGACTCGAACTGCCCTTTGGCCTATTGAGTTTATCGTCCATAAGTGAGCAAAGCAGTTGAACCAAATCAATGTTTTTCCATTCATTAAATCCACCGATATTGTAGGTTTCACCTACTTTACCTTTGTGAAAAGCCAAATCAATGGCCTGAGCATGATCGATAACATAAAGCCAGTCGCGGGTATAGTTTCCATCGCCATACACCGGCAGTGGTTCGTTTTCAATAATGTTATTGATAAACAACGGAATCAATTTTTCCGGAAACTGATTGGGTCCGTAATTGTTGGAGCAATTTGAAATGATATAGGGCAAACCATAAGTCTCACCATATGCCCTTACAAAGTGATCTGAGCCGGCTTTTGAAGCAGAGTATGGAGAGTTGGGCTGATAGGGTGTTTTTTCAGTAAACATACCTGTTTCGCCTAAGGAGCCATAAACTTCATCAGTACTGATGTGATAAAAAAGTTTTCCTTGCAACTCTTTCCAGTTTTCGTAGGCAGCATTTAACAAATTTACCGTTCCAAAGATATTGGTCCTTAAAAAAGATAAGGGGTCAGAAATTGATCTGTCAACGTGTGATTCTGCAGCCAGATGAATAACAGCATCAAACTGATATTTCCCAAACATTGAAAAAATGATTTCAATATCGTTGATATCGGCTTTTAAAAAGGTATAATTGGGATTATTTTCAACATCCTTGAGGTTTTCGAGATTTCCCGCATAAGTGAGTGCGTCCAGGTTATAAATATGATAATCGGGATATTTATTGACAAAAAGGCGCACAACGTGAGAGCCTATAAAGCCTGCACCTCCGGTAATCAGTATGTTTTTCATTCTACGCATTAAAATTTTCCCAGGTTATTTTTAAACCATCAAAAACGCTAAATTCGGGTTTGTAATCCATTAATTTTCCGGCTTTTGAAATATCGGCCAGTGAGTCCCTAACATCGCCGGCTCTGGGTGGTCCATACACTGCCTCAATGTTCTGACCAGAAATTTGTTTCAGATTGCTCCACAATTCATTCAGGCTAATTCGTTGCCCGTAAGCAACATTAAACACCTGATTTACTGCAGGATTATCAGCAAAAAAAGCTTTAATATTTGCCTGAACGGCATTTTCAACATAGGTAAAGTCTCTGGTTTGTTCGCCATCACCATTGATAGTGGGTGGTATTTTATCCTTCAATGCTTGCATAAATAATGGAATTACTGCCGCATAAGCCCCTGTAGGACTTTGTCTGGGTCCAAATACATTAAAATAACGCAAACCAATGGTTTCTGTATTATAAGTTTTGTAAAACACATCTGCATAGAGTTCGTTAACCAATTTTGTCACCGCATAAGGGGATAGTGGATTTCCTATATTTTCTTCAACCTTAGGCAATTGTGAGCTATCTCCATAAGTAGAACTTGAAGCAGCATATACCAATCTTTTTACAGTTTTTGATTCCTTTTGGGCAACCAGCATGTTCAAAAACCCGCCCACATTGACCTCGTTGGATGTAATGGGGTCATTGATTGATCGAGGGACTGAACCCAACGCTGCCTGATGAGAAACAAAGTCTATGTCCTCCATTGCTTTTTTACAGGTTTGCAAATCACGAATATCGCCTTCAATAAATTCAAAGTTGGGTAATGTTTCAAATTCCCTGATATTTTCATAGAATCCTGTAGCCAAATTATCGAGGACCCTGACATTTTGTGCGCCATATTTTATAAGGTAAGCAACAAGGTTAGCGCCAATAAACCCAGCACCTCCTGTTACAAGAAAATTATAATTTGATAAATTGGCAGTATGGTATTTACTTTTAAACATTGGGTGTTTTATGTGTTTTGGTTTTTAAGCAATTAAAAAACAGATTGATAAATATATTTTAAATCCTTTAGAAATGACCAGTTTTCAACATAGTCTTTGTTGATTTTTACTTTATCCGGCCAAATGACAGTATCGTTGTATTGCTGTGGATTTGTTTGTTTTAAAAGAATTTCTTCTTCATTTTTATATTTTATTGTTGCAGGCCCTGTAATTCCCGGACGAACTGACAAAATGATTCTGTCATTACCCATAAGCTTGTCTGCATACCCCGAGACATCAGGACGAGGTCCCACCAAACTCATATCCCCCTTCAAAACATTAATGAATTGAGGCAATTCATCCAATTTTGATCTTCTGAGTAATTTGCCAAAATAAGTTGTTTGACTGGTCAATTCTTCAAGTGTATGGTTTTTATTTTCCTTTAAAGTTCTAATTTTAAACATATAAAAGTATTTTCCATTTTTCCCTACCCTCTTTTGAATAAAAAGGCCGGGCAAACCAGTCTCAAATCGGACAATCAAAACCATAAAAATGATTGGAATTATAAAAACAAGTAATCCAAAAAATGAAACAACCACATCAAAAACTCTTTTCAAAAACTGTTGGCTGTTAGTGAGCATCTAATGGAAGTAAAATATATAAATTCTATTTTCGTTTAAAAATACGCTTTATTAAACTTTCTTTCTTATCTGATGTATAGTATCCATAGTCATATTTTCCGTATCCATAACCGTAACCATATCCAAATTTTGCTTTTTGCTGATAGTGATTTAACACAAAACTTATATGCTTTATTTCTCCCTTCTTATACTTGTCGTTAATGACTGAAAGCATTCCTTTTTTGGTATAATTTTGCCTTACTATATAAATTGTGGCGTCTGCATAGCTAACCAATTCCAAAGCGTCAGAAACTAAGGCCAAAGGAGGTGAATCAATGACTATATAGTCATATGTTTTTGAAAGCTCTTCAATCAATTCGGCCATCCTTTCACCTATAATCAACTCTGAAGGGTTAGGCGGAATGGGCCCGGAAGTGATAACATCTAAATACCCTATATCAGTCTTCTGTATTATTTGCTCAAGACTTGAATCGTTAATTAGATAATTAACAACACCCTTATCATTTTTTATATGAAAATCATCAAATATTTTAGGTTTTCGCAAGTCTAAGCCAAGTAAAACTGTTTTCTTTTCGCTTAAAGCGAAAACAGAAGCAATATTGATAGAGGTAAATGTTTTTCCTTCACCGCTAACAGACGAAGTAATCAAAACCGTTTTAGTTCCTTCAATACCACGTTTTTTATACATAAATTGAAGGCTCGACCTAATTGACCTGAATGCCTCAGAAATGGCTGAATTTGGTTTGTTTAAAACTGCAAGAATTTCATTTTTATTGCTTTTACCTATCACTCCTAAAATTGGTATGGGAGAAAGTTTACTAATATCCTGGGTTGTGTGAATTTTATTATCAAAAAAGACGACTATAAAAACAACTACAAATGGAATAAAGAAACCAAATACACCTGCCATAACATAATTCAACTGATTGTTTGGTCCAACCTGTCCGCCACCAACGTCTTTTGCCGGGTCGATAACAATTACATCACTTACATTGGCAGCTCTGACCAAACCGGCTTCACTGCGCTTGGCAAGAAAGAGGTTGTAAGCCTGATTACTTAAATCAAAACGACGCTGGATGCTTAAAAGTTGTTGTTGCTCTTTAGGAAGTTTTCTTATACCAATTTCAGCCTGAGAAACCTCTCTGTTTATTTCGTTTATTTCTCTGTTTTTGAGTGATTTCGTCGATGTAATATTTTCAAATAAAACTGCTTTAACCGAGTTTATTTGCCTATCTATATCAGCAAATACAGGCGCCCCTTCTCTAAATGAATATTGAAGTCTGTTTCTTTCTTCTGCCAAAGCAACAATCCTACTTACACCCGAAACTATGCTCGCTTCATTGATTCCTGCAACAGAAGGGGCAGGAACATCAGAATAGTCTGTCTTGTTCATTAAATAGTCTTCAAGCGTGTTGTAATAGTTAATTTGCTGCTCTATGGCACTTTTTTGTATATCCAGTACCCTGAGCCTGCTGCTTAATTCTTGTCCTTCAGTACTTAAATCAAAAACAGATGATTTACTTCTGAAAGCATCCAACTCGCTCTGAACTTCAGAAATTTCGCCGGATTTTATCGCAAGGGTGCTGTCAATAAACTGGATGGTTTTAGTGGCAAACAGGTTTTTTCGCTCCAGCACATCTTCTCCCAACACCTGAACGGTGGTATTTAAAAAATCCACCAATTCGGCTTTATTATGACCGTTGAGCCTTAAATTCAATACAGATGAACCCTGAGATTCGGGCTGGATGGCGATGTTCCTGTATCTGCCAACAACCCAGTCAAAGTTTTGAAACCGAATAAAATAGGGAACCCCAACTTGTAAACCGCGGTCTGATTGGTGAATAGTTCCATTGAAAAATGGCAAGACTACCTTTTGACCAAACTTGAAGTCACGCTCAAAATTTTCAGTGGGCATATGAATCCTTCCCCTTTCTTTGGAACTATAATTTAGAGTGGGATAATACCCTTCTTCAAAAGAAACACTGATATTGTATGTGGATGTGTCTTTTACTTTTATGGTTATCAGCCTGTTTAAAACTTGATGTTTTGAAGTGTCTACATCAACAATAAAAGGAGTTTCTGCATATGCGTTTTCAAGCTGATATTCCCCTTGTTTTAAATACTGCATATAAAACTGAAGTCGTTCAACCACTTTTTCATTATGTGAACGCGTTTTTAAAGTAACCATTGCAGTATTAACTTTATCTGTGGTGCCGCCCCAATTAAAGGTCAAGCTGGTGGTGGTAGTAAAAAATGGATTTTGATCATCCTTAATAGATATCAAACTCGACATTTGGTAAACAGGAAGTTTTCTAACATTGATATAATAAGCTATGCTGAAACCAATAATCAAAGAGACCATAAACAGTGGCCAATAAGACAAAAGCTTCATCAAAAAAGTCCTGAAGTCAAAATTGGTTTGGAGCTGGTCTATTTCAAATTCTTCATTCATCAATTAAAACCTGTTTATTAAAAGTATAGTCGTCGTTATTAAACTCAAAATTGAAGCAATTGTTGTTATGGATTGAATAGCTGTAGTCCCTGTTCCAATTGATTTTTGAGGCAATGGGTTAATTAAAATCAAATCATTGGGATTTACGTAATAAAAAGGTGAATTTACAGCTTCAATCGTGGTTAAATCAATATGATGAACGCGTTGCCCATAAGGGTATTGCCTCACAATCACTACATTTTTTCTGTCGCCTGTCAGGGTGATATCGCCTGAATTGGCAATAGCTTCCATGATACTGAGCTCGTCGCGGTAAATAATTTTTGAACCCGGGCTGCCAATTTCGCCCATTATAGTGTACCTGATACCGGCAAGTTTTACGGTAACAAAGATATTGGCCTCCTCAGTAAAATACTCTTCCTGTAATTGCTTTTCAAGTATTTCCCTGACTTCATCTACTGTGTAACCCAAAACATTAAGTTCACCCAAAGTAGGCATTCTGATGTTACCGTGCTCGTTTACACGAAAACCGTCATAATACAACCGTTCCTCACCTGTCGCATTGGGGTTTTGATCGCCCACGGGGTTAAACATGCCCACCTGGCTTTGGTCAAGCGATTTTATTCTGATACTCAGTAAATCATTTATTTGAATGCGATAAGGGTCAGGTTTTTTTGTAATAGTCAAGTCAGAACTTAATTGGTTTTCATCTTGTTGCAAATAGGTAAGCCTTTTTGTAGGAATACAAGAAGTCAAAAATAACAAAACAAGCAGGAAAAGTATTGTGGTGGACTTACTCATAGTTATACTGTCATCGAAAAAACAAATATAGGTTAACAAGTTCAATTATAAAATTTTTAAAGTTCATATTATAGTCTTAACCTGCTGAATCATTTAAACCAAAATGCAATTGAAAAATATTCAATATTTTGATGCTTTTAGGTTTATTTTGGCTTCATTTGCAAAAAAATAAATTTAAGGTGAATTTTCTTTCTGTTGAAAATATTTCAAAGTCATTTGGCGAACTCCAATTGTTTGAAAATCTGTCTTTTGGCATAAACGAAGGTCAAAAAGTGGGTTTTTTAGCCAAAAACGGTACGGGCAAAACCACGCTGCTCAATATCCTTGCCGGGCTTGACACTCCTGATAACGGTCTGGTGGTCTTCAGAAAAAACATTGTGGTGACTTACCTCCCTCAAGAACCCATTCTCAATGAAAACCTGACTGTTGAACAAACCGTTTTTGATTCAGACAATGAAATATTAAAAGTCATAGAGCGCTATGAAACTGCACTGAAAAACCCCGATGATGCCGATGCATACCAAACAGCTTTCGAAGCTATGGAAGCACATCAGGCCTGGGATTTTGAAACATTATACAGCCAAATCCTATCAAAACTCAAACTCAATGACCTGACTAAAAAGGTTTCAGACCTTAGTGGCGGACAGAAAAAAAGATTGTCGCTTGCAAACGCTCTTTTAAGCAAGCCCGACCTACTCATTCTCGATGAGCCCACAAACCACCTTGACCTGGAGATG
Organism: Planktosalinus sp.; assembly: GCF_059864935.1. NCBI lineage: Bacteria > Pseudomonadati > Bacteroidota > Flavobacteriia > Flavobacteriales > Flavobacteriaceae > Planktosalinus > Planktosalinus sp. Next base: position 9,029 of record NZ_JCBCCK010000129.1, on the reverse strand, counting down.
ATTGAATGGCTTGAAGCCTTTTTCGCCAAGGAAAGTATAACCCTTTTTATGGTAACTCACGACCGTTACTTTCTTGAACGGGTGTGTAACGAAATCGTTGAATTGGAAGACGGCAAGCTTTACAGTTACAAAGGCAATTATTCTTATTACCTGGAAAAAAAAGAAGCCCGCATCACATCAGAAATTTCCGAAACTGAAAAAGCAAAACAACTCTTTAAGAAAGAACTCGACTGGATGCGACGCCAGCCCAAGGCCAGAACCACCAAAAGCAAATCGCGCATACAAGGTTTTCACGAAATTGAAGAACGTGCAAAAAAACGCAGAAACGACCACCAGATTGAACTCGAAATCAATATGGAGCGTCTGGGAAGTAAAATTGTTGAACTGCACAATGTGTCAAAATCTTATGACGAGCTGCAAATATTAAACAAATTCAATTACAATTTTATCAAAGGAGAGCGCATAGGTATTATTGGTAAAAACGGTACCGGAAAGTCCACATTTTTAAATACAATCACAGGAACCGTTAAACCTGACCAGGGCAAAGTGATTGTGGGCGAAACCATCAAATTTGGATATTATACCCAGGATGGTATTGAGGTCAAACCGGGGCAAAAGGTCATTGAAGTAATCAGGGAGTTTGGTGATTTTATCCCGTTAAAAAAAGGGCGGCAAATCTCTGCACAACAACTTTTGGAGCGTTTCCTTTTTGACCGGAAAAAGCAATATGATTTTGTGGAAAAGTTAAGTGGTGGCGAAAGAAAAAGGCTTTATCTATGTACCGTTTTAATTCAAAACCCTAATTTTTTAATCCTTGATGAACCTACAAACGACCTTGATATTGTTACTTTAAACGTACTTGAATCTTTTCTGCTTGATTTTCCGGGTTGTTTGTTGGTGGTTTCACACGACCGCTATTTTATGGATAAAATTGTGGATCACCTGTTTGTTTTTAGAGGAAATGCCGTAATTGATGATTTTCCCGGAAATTACAGTGATTTCAGGGAAATGGAATCGTTGACTGAAAAAGAAGAAAAACCCGAAACAACTGAAAGTCCTGCATCACAAAAAACATGGAAAAAAGAAACCGATAAGGCAAAACTTTCTTACAAGGAACAAAAGGAATTTACCAGTCTGGAAGGGGATATAAAAACCCTGGAGCAAAAGAGGGATGAACTTGAAACCGGTTTTTCAAATCATTCCTGGACTGCTGAAGAAATCAATGAAAAATCCATTGAACTTCAAAAAGTTATAGAACAAATCAACGAAAAAACCGAACGTTGGTTTAAACTTTCAATGAAAATTGAATCTTAATTGTTAAATCTGATATTAATCATAAAATAGTAGTACACCCTGTTTTAATTTTGTACATCAATTTTAAATTATTATCTGCAATAAATTGAAAACCCAAATTCATGAAAAAGTCTACACTGGATATTTACCTGCTTCTTCCTGTTAAAAGTTTTATTGAAAGAAAAACATCTGTTGGTTTACTGCTTATTTTTTCAGCAGTACTTGCCATGATTGTTGCCAACTCGCCTATGGCGGATAGTTATCATAATTTTTGGGGCACTTACATTCACATCGGATTTGATGATTTTGTGATAAAAAAGAATTTGTTGCACTGGATCAATGACGGGTTGATGTCTATGTTTTTCTTTTTGGTGGGACTTGAACTTAAGCGTGAGTTGATGCACGGCGAATTGGCAAGCGTTAGGGGGGCCTTGTTACCGGTTGGTGCGGCTATCGGCGGAATGCTGTTTCCGGCATTGATATTTTTTATGTTTACCCAAGGGACAGACGCTGTTAACGGGTGGGGTATTCCCATGGCTACTGATATCGCTTTTGCCCTTGGAATTTTGTATTTACTAGGTGACAAGGTTCCATTGTCTCTTAAGGTATTTTTAACTGCTGTTGCAATCGTTGACGACTTGGGCGCAGTGCTCGTTATTGCCATATTCTATACTTCAGAAATCTCAATATACAACTTGGCAATGGGCGGCTTCTTTTTATTGGCGTTGTTTACGGCAAATCGAATTGGGGTGAGAAATACCATGTTTTATGCAGTAATGGGTATAGGTGGGCTATGGCTCGCTATTTTACTTTCTGGTGTTCATGCCACTATTGCTGCTGTATTGGCCGCTTTCACCATACCAACAAGTAAAAAAATAAACACGTCGCTCTTTTTAAGAAAAGTGAGGATACTTTCGGCACAAATTAAAACTATCAAGAAAAAATCTATAGAAGATAATGATGTGGAAGACCAAAAAATATCCAATACCATTGAAAAGTTTTCCAAGTTAACAGAAGTTGCAACGCCACCGTTGCAAAGGCTCGAACACGCGTTGCACCCTTTTGTAAGTTTTGTAATATTACCCGTGTTTGCTTTTGCAAATGCCGGGGTTACCATTGATTCAGAAGCATTTAGCTATTTTTACAGCCCCATAACCCTTGGGGTAATATGTGGTTTAATTGTTGGAAAAATAGTTGGGATTTTAGTCTTTACAAGATTAATGGTCTTCTTTAAACTTTGTGTGTTACCGGAAGGAGTCACCTGGAAACACGTTTTCGGACTTGGATTTCTGGCCGCTATTGGGTTTACTATGTCATTGTTTATTACAGATCTGGCTTATGAAAGTACAGTATATGAAACCCAGGCCAAAATGGGTATTCTTTCCGCTTCATTAATTGCGGGTGTTTTTGGTTATTTCTTCCTGAAAATCGCCGGAAACGGCAAGTTGAAAGCGAACGAAGAATTTATTGAAGATGAAGATGAGATTTGACGCTATTCAAAATATTTTTCTTTAAAACCAATTAAATACAGCTTTTCCTGAGCACGAGTAACAGCAGTGTACAGCCATCTAAGGTAGTCGCGGTCAATCCCATTGGGTAAATAAGGTTGTTCTACAAAAACTGTATTCCATTGCCCACCCTGTGACTTGTGACAGGTAATGGCATATGAAAACTTTACCTGAAGCGCATTAAAGAACTTGTTGTTTTTTACACTCATAAATTTTTTATACTTAGACTTCACATCGTCATAATCCTTCATCACTTCCTGATACAGCTTATTTGAATCTTCATAAGGTAGTGAAGGTGTTTCTGAGGTAAGCGTGTCCAGCAACAAAACAGTTTCAAATGGTTTCATCTTAGGGTAATCAACCATTCTCACTGAAACTTCGGCAAACTTAAAGCCATATATATCTTTAAAACTGAAAATTTCAAGCACTTCAATAATATCACCATTGGCAATAAATCCGGCTTCGCTGGTTGGCTCAATCCAGAAGTAATTGTTTTTTACCGCCATCAAATAATCGCCGGTTGACAATTCATTTTCCTGAAAAAGGATGCGCGCCCTGATGTTTTCGTTATACAAATTGGCCCTTTTGTTTGAGCGCAATATGATAACTGCGTCTTCCTTGCTTTTTGAAGCATAGGCATCGTTGATGGCATCAAGCAGTGTGTGCCCGTCTTCGGGTTTAATAATGTCTTTAAAATCTTCAATTTGAAATTTGAAATCCTCATAAAATCCACTCTCCAGAGCTTCCCGTAACAATGTTGCATTATGAAGGATGCCACTGTCCGATTTTTGGCGCACCACTTCATCAAGTTCAATGGCCGTAACTTGTTTGTTGTATTGATTACTCAATAAATTTTCATCCAAAGCGGGGCTTAAATCCATATTGATAGGTGGCAATTGAGCAGTATCGCCAATTAAAATAAGTTTACAGTTAAATCCTGTATAGACATATTGCATCAAATCATCCAGCAGCGAGCCATTTTCAAAAAGTTTAGAATCTGAAGCCGTATCTGAAATCATCGAGGCTTCATCGACTATAAAAATTGTGTTCCTGTGCTTGTTTTGCTGGAGTGTAAAGGATACTCCTCCCCCTTTTTGGGCTTTTGGATAGTATATTTTTTTGTGAATGGTAAAGGCTTCTTTTTCTGAATAGTTACTGATTACTTTTGCCGCCCTACCCGTTGGGGCAAGCAACACTGCTTTTGAGTTGATCAGGTTGAGTTTTTTAACCAAAGTGCTGATGATGGTTGTTTTTCCTGTTCCGGCATATCCCTTGAGAAGAAACACTTCGTCCTGACTTTTACTCAACACAAAATCTGACAGTTTTTGGAGGACAATATCCTGAATTCCTGTGGGAGTGTGTGGAAAATCTTTACATAATTCTTTATAAAAAAGGCTCGGGTTCATTCAGTTTTTATGGGTTGAAAACTTTAAGGCTAAGTTACGCTTTGAATAACAATTCCCACAACAGATAATGATTTTTATGGATTATACTTTTGTGATTCAAAAAAAATTGTAGATTTGCCATACACCATTTTACGTCAAATAAAAATCGATTTCTATAATGAAACTTTTAATTCAAGTTGTTCTCTGGGTTATTATCATTTTCCTTGGCTACAAACTGTTTAATTCAGTTTATGAGCCCACAAAGTTTAATAATGAGAAAGAAAAACGCTATGCCAAAGTAATTGATGTACTTAAGGACATCAGGACTGCAGAACTGGCCCACCTTCAGATAACAGGAAAATTCAACAGTAGTTTTGATTCGTTGGTTCGTTTTGTTGACACGGCTCAGTATGCCATCACTCAAAGACGAGACACCATTTATGATGATGTGGAACGCAACAGGGCTTTTGGTGTAACAGGATACTATATTGAAGAAGTGCTGGTTGATACCCTTGGATTTGTTTCCGTTAGGGATTCATTGTTCAAAGGTTCAGACAGATACAAGACTATGAACAGGGTGAATGTTAAAGGTGAAGATGTCAACATAACACTTGATGCCGGTTTTATTATGAGAGGTGACAGAAGAATTGCAGTTTTTGAAGCTACTGCAAGTAAAGATGAAATCCTTCACGGTTTAAGCCGCGACCTGATTATACAGGAAAAACAAACTCAATCTGTAGATGGTGTAAACGGCACTCATATCAGAGTAGGCTCAATGACAGATGTAAATACAGGTGGAAACTGGCCAAAACAATATGACAGTCCCGGAGAACAATAGCAGAAAAGATTTAATTTCAACATACAGAATGTCCGTTCAGCTAAGCTTGACCGGACTTTCTTTTTTGATGGAAGAAGAAAACAAGGTGGTTTTCAAAGAGGATATTTCATTTAATGGCACCAAAAACCCTGACGAATTACTCTTTGAAATCGAAAAGGCTTTCGCCGAAAATGACCAATTAAAAAATCCTGTTTTTGAACTAAAGGTTGTATATCAAAACACTATCTATTCTATTGTTCCAGCCCCTTTATTTAACGAAGGTGAAGCCGAAGAATTTCTAAAATTAAACTCCCGGGTTTTTACAACAGATTTTGTGGCATTTGATTCTGTTGAAAATTTTGAACTCGTCAACGTTTATGTGCCCTTGGCCAATATCAACAATTACTTTTTTGATCATTATGGGGAGTTTTCCTATTTTCATTTTACGACCACTTTCCTCGAAAAGGTTTTGCAAAATGAGAAAACCGGAACTGCCAAAAAAATGTACGCACACCTCCACGGCCACCAGGTAGATGTGATTGTAACCTCAGGAAAAAAATTGCTGCTCTGCAACAGTTTTAATTATTCAACACCTGAAGACCTGACTTATTACATTCTTTTTGTTGCCGAACAACTTGAACTCAACCCAGAATTGTTTGAACTTGAATTGAGCGGAAAAATTTCTGAAGAAGATTCTTATTTTGAACTGCTTTACACTTACATCAGACACGTTAAACTTGAAACCAATCAAGCTTCAACGCTACGAATCGAAAAACAATGAGAATCATCTCCGGAAAATACAAAGGCAAAAGGCTTGTTGCCCCCAAAACGCTTCCGGCAAGGCCTACAACCGATTTTGCCAAAGAAGCCTTGTTTAATATACTCAATCACCGGATTAGCTTTAGCGAAACCAAATTTCTTGAGCTTTTTGCCGGTACCGGAAACATCAGCTTTGAAATGGCGTCGCGGGGTGCGAAAAACATTACCGCCGTTGATGCCGATTACGGATGCGTGAAATTTATTCAAAAAATAAGTGACGAACTCGATTTTGGAATTCAACCGATAAAGGCAGATGTATTTTCTTACCTTGAAAAAAACCGACAAACTTTTGATGTCATTTTTGCCGACCCCCCTTATGATTTTACTTTTGAATTGTTCAATAAAATTTGTAGTGCTGTTTTTGAAAACAACCATCTTAATCCCGATGGATTTTTAATCATTGAGCATTCTAAACACACTGATTTATCTTCAATTAAAAACTTTACCGAAGCCCGGAAATATGGCGGCACTATGTTTAGTTTTTTTAATTTTTATTAAACAGTTTCACAAATATTTACTTTTACGAAGTAAAATATTTATATTTCTTTCCGGTTAAATTATCTACGCTGCCCCTTGGCAAAGCCTCCTCCTGGCTTTGAGCACAACTGCTGCGGGTACTGTATGGATTATCTGTTTTTCACCCCCAAAAGTGAATTTTCAAAAACAGCGGATAATACCGTCAGGCTCCTGAAAAAACAAATTGTTTTCCTGTTGAGCCTTTTCAGATGTGTCCTTAATGTTAGACTGTTTCCCTCTATGTGGTTTGTGCCGTACCGGGTTACTTTATGAATGCTTTTTGATATGAGACAGTTGTAATTTCTCAACCCATCAGTGAAAATACGTTTTGTTTCGGCAAAATGTCCTGAAGGTTGCTTTTAAATTTTTGTGGTTCCACATTTTTAATGTTGATTTTCAGCAATTTAAATACTGTAAAACAATGCATCAACACATCTGATACATTACCTGGGGATTGGGTGGGCCATTTCGACTTCGCTCAATGCATCGCATTATTCAGGTCAGCGATAGCGTTCCTATTTTTTACGTATTCTTTTTCGGATGATTTCAGAGTTCCGGCGTGTGTGCAAAAGTCCAAAAACGATAACCCGGTTTTTCTTTTCTTCCACCAAATAAAAAATGGCGTAAGGAAAACGGGTAACCAGTGATTGCCGCAGTTCTTTGTATTTGCGCTGGTAATGTTCCGGGTGTTGCCCGATGTAGTCTATTTCTTTGTTTACTTCTTCTTTAAACTCTTCGCCCAAAGTTTCGCGTTGCTCGTTGTACCACTTTTTTGCCTCTTGCAAATCGGTGTGTACCATAGGTAGTAACTTAATTGTATAAGCCATTACCAGTCCTTTTTTACTTCTTCCCAGTCCAAGAGGTCTTCCGGATTGTTTTGATAACTCTCCAAACGTTTGTCCAGTTCTTTTTTGTGGGTGGTGGAGATTTCCTGGTGTTCTTCTTTTTCCCGTTTTAAAACACGCTCCAGCGCTTCGATAACGCTTTCTTTTTCGACGTTTACCAGTTCCTGTATGAAGTTGTATTTTCTTGTGGCTAAATCCATGGTCTTTGCCTTTTTGCTCTTGTAAAGATACAATTTCTGTTCCATATTTTTTGTTTTTTTTATCTCATCCTAACGGTTGTTATAAAATGTTGGAGGTGTCGTATTTAATAAAATGTATGAACAGCATCATGAGATGCTGATTGCCCTTTGAGCATTCAAGGACAATCGTGATAGCGGACAAGACCGCTGTCGAACAAATGAACCTGATCGCGCAACTCGAGGAAGAGGACAGGCAAACACTCTTTAAGCTCATCGATAAAATGCTGACCAATAAAAAGTTTAAGGATTTCTTCCAGAAAAATGTGGCGGCACTTTAAGGAATAAAAAAACCACTCCGGTTTTAGGAAGTGGTCATAGTTTAATAGATATTAGGGAGTAATATCCTTATTGTCCCACGTTATTCTTCCTCAAAATAATCATTTCCCATTCCATCTGTAAATCGTAAATCTATTTTATCAGAATGACACCATATTTCTTCATTATCTACATTATGGCACATATGGGCATTCAAAGCAAAAAGATCATATAGCCTATATGCTTTAAAAAGATAGGTTTTTCCAACTTGCACATTTTTACCTTTAAGTTGTTTTGATTTTTTATCGACTACCAATAAGATAGAGTCTGTTTTATTTACATTTCCTTTTAAAAGATAATAATTATCTGTCGAATCTATACTTGCAATTGTATATTCTTCGGACTTCATTGCTTTTAAAGCCTTCTCATCAACAACCTGTCCATTGCATTGGAAAGCAAATAAAAATATCGTCATTAATATGCATTTCATAATTTAATTCTTTTTTCTTGAGGTAGTTTTTAATACTCTTGAACCTAAAGGCTTAACTTCACCTCTCTTATTTGTCGATTGATAGTACCTTGTAGTTCTTTTGGTATTTCGGTCTACACTTCTTGTTACCTGATAAGCACTATTTTTACCAGTATTTTCACTGAATCTAGGATCTGCTGCACTTGCTTTACCGTGAGCATTATCGTATGCCTTACTGTCTGATGAAGTTGCTCCTGGATTATCCTGTGCCCCTACATATCCTTCTAATACTTCGTGTACTGCTCCTACTCCTACTTCTCTATCATTATGAGAGTCAATCTCAGATAATACTGCTGGGTTAACCGTTTGAGTTGCAGTTATTGTCCCATCTTCATTAATTTCACTCCCTCCAAAAGCTCCTCCAATAAAATCAGTTTCATTGTTTATTTGAAAACCATCAGTAGTATTAATCTTTACAGTAATATTTTTATCTTCAATTGCTGCTTGAAGCATTTTATCAGCATCAGAAACAGCCTCTCCTCCGGTAATTTCTAATTTTCCATCAGAGTTTTTGGTGATTTCTAAGTCAGAACCGGCATTCAACTGAGCAGTATAATCATCTGCCATATCACCTGTAACCACCACCTCAAATAACCTCCCATCAGGGTCTATGAAGTTGATTGGGTTATTTGCTGCATAAACATACGGTGAGAACCCAAATTGTTTCGGATGGTCTGCGAGTGGGTCTATGTTCATCCATCGCCCAATAGCAGGGTCGTAATTTCTGGCTCCAAAATCATACATTTCCACCCCAAACTCGCTTTGCAGTTCCTTTCCGTTGAACTTGTACTTATAAGTTTCCTCCCCAAAAGGATTGGTCACA
>NZ_JCBCCK010000500.1:0-3838 GCF_059864935.1 Planktosalinus sp. | reverse complement strand
TCTTTGGATTTTAAAATGGGTACCCCAAAAATATACATCGCATCGGGATTGTTTCGCTCCACGCAAATTTCCCCAAAATAATAACCATAAGAATAATAGATGTCATCCAAATAATCATCGTGGGTTTTTGTCCAGGTTTTACCGCCGTCTGTGGATTTAAAAACCTCAGCACCTATAACCGGTGTATCAAAAAGCATGGCATTGGCATCTTCCAGATATTTGGCTAAATCAACGGGTTTCACGGTACCGCCGCTCACCATTTGTTTGACGTTTTCGGCACGGTATTTTTCCTGAAAATTGTTTTCACGTAAAAAACGGTTTAAGGTGCTGTTGTCCAAGTCTAAAAACTGAGCAGTTGTCATATTTTTAAAATCTTCTTTGGTGAGAATACCTTCCGCTTGGGAATCTTTGTCTTTTGGTCTCAAATCCTGATTATCGTGAAAAGCATAAACAGTGTTGGCGTCATAAACAGCTAACCCAATGCGCCCCACGTCTTTTCCGGTGGGGAAACCGCTGCCTTCCACTGAAACTTTTGTCCAGCTATTACCGCCATCGGCACTTTTGTAAATGGCTGAGCCCTCGCCGCTACCTTCAAAATGCCAGGCCTTGCGGTCCCTTTGCCAGGAAGTGGCATACATCACATTAAAATTATTAGGGTCTGCTTCGAGATCGATGATTCCGGTTTCGTTGTTTATAAAAAGTGTTTTGTTCCAGGTTTTACCGCCGTCTGTGGTTTTGTAGATGCCACGCATTTCGTTAGGCGAATACAAATGACCAATCACTGCTGCCAAAACCTCATCAGGATTGTTGGGGTTGATAATAATGCGCCCAAAATGATGGGAATCGTGCAATCCCATATTCTGCCAGGTCTCCCCTTTGTCAGTCGATTTCAAAATCCCAATCCCCGAATAAGAAGAACGTGACGAGTTGTTCTCACCCGTGCCTACCCAAATGGTTCCGTTTTTCCAGTCTACGGCTATGTCGCCCATATTTTGTGTAGGTGCATTGTCTAATATCGGTGTAAAACTGGTGCCGTTATTGTTGGTGTACCACAATCCGCCGCTGGCATAGGCCACATAAAACTCCATCGGGTTATTAGGATTGACATCCAGATCCACCACGCGGCCACTCATTACCGTAGGGCCGATATTGGTAAAAGCGATGTTTTTAACAAGCGAATTTTTAGTCAGCACTTCCGTTTCCTGAAGCGATTGCAACAAAGCATCGGCCGAAGTTGCGGCGGGTTGCGCAAATGAAAAAGTGAAAAACAATACAAAAAAAAGCGAAGTAAAAATAGTTTTCATGGTTGGAAAATTTTATAGCGATGAAAGTACATATTTGGGTGGTGGTTTCAAAATTATTTTTTCAAGAATACTCTGGCATCTGTTTTATCGATTCAAAGGCTTTGTGTAACTTTGTTTTTTCCGCTTTGAGCGGAAGGAATATTGGAATTATGAACTTTTAATTATGAGATTCCCGCCTTCGCGGGAATGGTGGTATGAAATACGAAACGATCAACAAAGCCCTGTACATCAAAAACCGCAAAAACTTTATGGCACAAATGGCCCCTAAAAGCATTGCCGTTTTTAATTCAAACGATATTTACCCCATCAGTGCAGACAGCACTATGCCCTTTCAACAGGCACGCGACATACTGTATTTAAGCGGCGTGGACCAGGAAGAAAGTATTTTGTTGCTGTTCCCAGATGCGGTTGACCCTAAAAATCGTGAAGTCCTTTTCCTAAAAGAAACCAACGAGCATATCGCTGTTTGGGAAGGTGAAAAATTGACCAAAGACCGTGCGTTTGAAGTGAGTGGCATCCAAACGGTTTACTGGCTTCAAGAGTTTGACAAGGTATTTTTTGAACTGATGACACAGGCAGAAACCATTTATTTCAACACCAACGAGCATTACCGCCAGGCTGTGGAAACCCAAACACGCGAAGACCGCTTTATTGCAAAAACCAAAGCACAATTCCCCGCACACCGTTGGGCAAAAAGCAATCCGATACTGCAACGACTGCGCAGTATAAAAGACCCCATCGAACTCGCATTGATGCAAAAAGCCTGCGATATTACTGAAAAAGGCTTTCGCAGAATTCTCAATTTTGTAAAACCCGGCGTGATGGAGTACAACCTGGAGGCCGAGTTGATGCACGAGTTTCTCAACAACCGCTCCCGCGGATTTGCCTACACTCCCATTATCGCCAGCGGCAACAATGCCAATGTACTCCACTACATTGAAAATAATCAGGAATGTAAAGCCGGTGATTTGATCCTGATGGATGTGGGTGCAGAATATGCCAACTACAGCAGCGATATGAGCCGCACGATTCCTGTTTCGGGAAAATTTACCAAACGGCAAAAAGAGGTTTACAATGCGGTTTTACGGGTAAAAAATGAAGCGACAAAACTACTGGTGCCCGGAACCATCTGGAAAGAATACCACGTGGAGGTGGGCAAAATCATGACTTCAGAATTGATTGGATTAGGGCTTCTGGACAAAGCCGATGTAAAAAATGAAAACCCCGACTGGCCCGCCTATAAAAAATACTTTATGCATGGCACCTCTCACCACATTGGGCTGGATACTCATGACTATGGCATCCTTTGGGAACCCATGCAACCCAATATGGTCTTTACGGTAGAACCCGGCATCTACATTCCTGCAGAAGGTTTTGGAATTCGTCTGGAAGATGATGTTGTCATTCAAAAACAAGGTGAACCTTTTAACCTGATGCGCAACATCCCGATTGAAGCTGGGGAGATTGAGGAATTGATGAACAGTTAATAGAGGTGAGTATTAATTGTAGCAAATAATTCTTAATGACCCTAAATTTCTTAATGGTTCTATTATAAGTAAACCAAAGAGCTTATTAAATTGATAAATAAAGTATTGCCACAGTATGACTTTAGAATTTAAAGCATCAAAGATTGATTACACCCGCCATGGGAATGGAAAAGCTTTGGTATTACTTCATGGTTTTTTGGAAAACCAGAAAATGTGGGACCCTTTTCTTCCTGTATTATCTGAAAAACATACGGTAATTACTATTGATTTACCCGGTCATGGACAAAGTGAATGCAAAGGATATGTCCATTCCATGGAGTTGATGGCTGATGTGGTTGAAGCCGTTTTGAGACAAGAAAAAATAGGACAAGCAACTTTTATCGGTCATTCTATGGGAGGTTATGTGGTTTTGGCTTTCGCCGAAAGGCATCCTGAAATGTGTTCTGAAATTGTACTGTTAAATTCTTCCCCAAAAGCAGATTCTGCCGAGCGAAAACAAAACCGCGACCGCACCGTTGCTTTGGTTAAAAAACACAAAGACACTTTTTTAAGTATGGCGGTTCCCAATCTTTTTGCTGAAGAAAACAAGGAAGTTTTTACTGAAGAAATTGAATCTTTAAAAACAAATGCCCTGAAAATGAAAACTCAGGGCATTATTGCAGCACTTGAGGGAATGAAAATCAGAAAAGACCGAACTCGGCTCTTAAAAAAACTTACTATCCCTAAAACCATTATTGCCGGAAACCTTGACCCCATCATGCCTGTGGATGAGTTAAAAAAAATTGCTGCAAGCTGTCAATGCCTATTCATAACATTCTCAGGCGGGCATATGAGCACAATTGAAAATAAGGGCGAAATGTTAAATTTTATGCATTTCGTCGAATAAATATACATTTTGTCGGATATTACTTACATTTTTATACTTTTAATGTTAACTAACTAAAAAAAACTCCGACTCATGCAAAAAGCTACCCCCAAAGCAACCTCATCACTCGGAAAAATAATTTGTGCCACAGTTGGGCACAACTACAGGGAAACAAACAGAAT
>NZ_JCBCCK010000462.1:0-4213 GCF_059864935.1 Planktosalinus sp. | reverse complement strand
CAATTTTTAGAAGGAAGAATCGGGACTGATTTTTTATCGCAACGCTGATAGTAATTTTATTCTTTTAAATCTCTGCGTACACTGCGTCTTTGCGGTGAAAATGTAAGTTTAAAAAAAATATTGTATACTCACCGCAGAGGCGCAAAGGGCGCAGAGTTAGTGATTTATTCTTATTGAACCTTGAGGTCTTCGTGAATTCGTGGCTATTAGTAAGTCCAAACTAAATTACATCTTTCTTCGAATAAGCGCTCTGAGACTGCGCTTGTAATCCTCTTCCAGCCAGTCTTTGTAATTGTCTGTAGATTTGCTTAAACAATAAGCATATTTCTGCACCCTGAAGGCAATGGCGTCTTCAAGGAGAAGTGCCAGCTTCATTGCTTCAAATGCGTCTTCACTGTTATTTAGGCACATTTGAGCGTGTTGTTCTATCGACAGGTCTAAGGCTACTTTGGGTTTTAGTCCTTTTCTTTTGGCTTCATGATAGGCAGCTTCGACATCAAAATCGACATCCTTGGTTTTTTTAAACTTTTTTCTGACCTCCTTGGGCATTTCATAAGCAAAATTGCGTTCTATAGATTCGTCTGCAACCAGGTTTTCAAAGTAATAATCGGGGTTTTTAAAGATGCTGTGCCAATCCACGTTGTCTTCCCAAAGTCCGAAACGGGCCACATTGTTTCCTAAATCAACAACAGTAAATTCTTTTTTGCTTTCGGTGATGCGCGAGCCCCTTCCAATCATTTGGTGGTACAGCGTCAACGACCGTGTGGCACGATTGAGAATAATGGCTTCAATATCCGGCACATCAAAGCCTGTTGTTAATATTCCCACTGAAGTGATGATGGCATTGGGTGTTTCCCGAAACCAGTCGATGATTTCTTTGCGTTCGCCTTCTGAATGTTTGTTGTCCAGATGCCGGATGTTGTCATAACCCGCCCGCTTAAATGATTCATAAACAAAGCGCGAGGTATTGATTCCGTTATTGAAAATTAGTGTTTTTTTGTCTTTGGCACATTCTTCATAGGCATAAATCAACTTTTCCTGCATGGCATAATCAATGTAAACCACTTCCGAAGATTTGACGGTATAATCGCCGTTAATACCAATGCGTAAAGCACCCAGACCCACGTTGTAACTATAAGTTTTCGCCTTGGAAAGAAACCTCTTCTCAATCAATTCTGAAATGGAATGCCCAACAATCAACTCGTTATAAGTATCCTTCATAGGCAATTTGATATTAGAACTTAGAGGTGTAGCTGTAACGCCCAGCATATCACATTTTTTAAAATGTTTAAAGATTTTACGGAACGAATTATAATGCGCCTCATCTACAATCACAAGGCCAATGTTTTTGATGTTCAGTTGACCTTCTTTAATGCGGTTGTTCAGCGTTTCAACCATGGCCACATAGCATTGCAGCTTTTCATCGTTTGGAATTTCCTTAACAGTACTGTTGATGACTTTGTTTTTAACGCCAATTTCAGTAAGTGTGGTAGATGTTTGTTTACTAAGTTCTATTCGGTGTGTAAGAATTAAAACTTTTTTGCCTGCTTCATTGATGTAACGCTTGGCTATTTCAGAAAAAATAACTGTTTTCCCTCCGCCTGTGGGCAACTGATAAAGTATATTATAACTTTCAGGAAATTTGTTTAATCTATCAAAAATGGTTTCAATTGCATTTTTCTGGTAAGAATATAACTCTCTGTCTTTGATTTTCTCCTGCTCTTGTAATTCAATCATTTGTTCAAAAGTGTCCATTTTTACAAAAATAACACCTTTATTATGTTTTTCAACAATTTAGGTTGAAAAGAGTGTTAAATATTTTAAATTTTATGTTTTTTATAATTTATGTTAACAATAACAACTTAATGTTTTTTATTTAAAATAGGATAGCTAAATTTGCTTGAAAAATTGCAACATTAATAATGCCCCAGGATAAACCAAAGAAAAAATCGAGACTTCGACTGTTACACCAGTATTATAGCTATACTGGTTTTTATGGTTTTTTGGGCAGCAGCATGGTCAGGGCAATTCCTGTAATTGTACTGTTTATAGGAGCTTTATTGGCCATTCACTACTTTGTTATTGATGTGAATGTGCTTTTAAATATAGTTACCGATAAATTTCCTGCTTTTGGTGTCTTAACTTTTTTCTTTATTTCAGAATCAGTTTTAGGTTTAATCCCTCCCGAACTGTTTATCGCCTGGTCGAGTAAATCTGACACCGCAGTGTTTCACCTGTCATTATTAGCTGTGCTTTCTTATGCCGGAGGTATTGTTTCCTATTACATCGGAAAAGCCATTACTAAAATTCCTGCCGTTCACGAATATCTGGAAATTAAGATGGCCAAACACATCCGTAATATTCGCAAATGGGGTGGTTTTTTAATTGTTGTGGGTGCCTTGTTGCCCATACCCTATTCTATGACTACTATGGCTGCCGGTATTATTAAATATCCCCTAAACAGTTTGTTACTTTTTGGACTGCTTCGTTTTGTTAGATTTTATATTTATGCACTTGCTATTTTTAATATAGTGAGTTAACACTTCTCTTTCATATTTTATAAAACACTGATAACCAAGCATTGATTGTTAATTTTGTGTTAAATACTACTTTGTAATACACAGTACTGTAACAAAACTATTTTTCTGTCGTCTATTAATTGAAATCAATCAAAACTTAGAAATCATGACAACAGTAAAAAGAATGTTCGACACAGTAAGCGAGAAAAAGGCAGATCAGCAAATGGGCAGGCGCATCTTATTGCAAATGAATCAAAAAAGGGATGTCTGGAACAGCAGAAGAAGATTTGGATATTAATATCCAAACTAAACAAAAAAAATCAATCATCAATCAAAAATCAACAATCATGAGAATCTTTAAAAAACTGTTTGAATCGGTAAGCGAGAAAAGGGATGCCCTTCAAATGAACAAACGCATCAACTTGGCTTTCAGCAACAAGAGAGACGTTTGGAACGGAAGAAGACGGTTTAGTTATTAAAAACCAAACGAAACCAACCAAGAGAGATTTTGAATTAGCCTTTAAAACCTTAAAGCCGGAGACCACTAACCCCGGCTTTTTTGGTTTATTTGCCAGGGGGTAGCGAAGGCCTCACCTCTATTTTGCTGGGCAATGTCCGGGGGTGCATTCGTAGTAAATCCACTACCATAGTACCCAAGTCTTCCTTTTGTATTTTCCAGTCGTCGTTGCCATCGGGCACGTGGTTGTTAAAATAAGTTGCTACCGAACCCGGCATAATGGTGGTTACTTTGATTTCATATTTCCTGAGGTCAAGCATAACCGCCTGAGTAAAACCGGTTAACCCAAACTTACTGGCATTGTATGCAGCACCGTTGGCGAAAAAATTGGTTCCCGCCAGACTGGATATGGTTATGATGTAACCTTTTGATTTTTTGAGTTCCTCAACAGCTGCCTTGACGCTGTAAAACACCCCTGTGAGATTGGTATCGATAGTCTCTTGCCATTGTTCAAGGGTGAGTTGATCAACAGGTGCAAAATGCCCTAAACCGGCATTGGCCACGAGAAAGTCCAGTTGTCCAAACTTATCAATCAGTTGTTGTACTGCTTTTTCCTGTTGTTTGAAATTTCTAACATCTGCCTGAATACCTATGGCCTTGGCTTTACCCTGGCTTATTTCATTGAGCTTGTTGGCAGCCTTCACAGCGGCAGATTTGCTTCTGGCGGTAATGCCCACGTTTATGCCCTGCCACATCAGGGCTTCGGCAATTCCAAAACCAATGCCTTTACTGCCTCCTGTAATTAATGCTACTTTGTCTTGTAAAAACTGCATATTTTTTTCTTTTTTAAATTCACCTTAAATTTACAAAAACTATTAAAAACAACCGATTAGGAAGTTTATTACAAGTTAAACCCCGATACCATTGAAATTCACATTTTTACCTTTTATTCTTTTTTTCTCAGCTTCGATTTCAGCACAGGAAAGTTTAACCGAAATCAGCAAAGAAGATGTCCTTTTTCAGTTTGACATTCGCTATGCCACTTCTGATAATTTTTTAAACGAAGTTTTATACGATTGTGAAAAATGCTATTTATTGCCCGAAGTAGCCAAAGCACTTACCAATGCTGCTTATTATTTTTGCGATCGCGGTTATACTATAAAACTGTTTGACTGCTACCGCCCGCTTTCAGTCCAAAAACGCATGTGGGAAAAACTGCCCAACAGGATTTATGTGG
>NZ_JCBCCK010000430.1:0-3022 GCF_059864935.1 Planktosalinus sp. | reverse complement strand
GCATTTTCATTGATACCTCCCACGAGTATGGTTTCGTCAAATCCGGCCTGATCTTCAAAGGTACCAGCTCTTTTGGCATAAAGGCTTACCCTACCCTTACCAACAGGAATGGCAATATCCCTCGGCACTACAAATTCAAATTCAAATTGGCCATTGGTTATGGAGGCCTGACCGTTGAAAATTCCTTCGCCAAGAGTTTCAAACTCCATAATTATCAGATTACCGTTAGCACCTGTTGTTCCATCATTTCCCAAAGTTTGACGTTGTAATCTTTTATCAAAAACTTTGGCTTCAAGGGTTCCGTTATAATTAGAAACTAAATTACCGTTTCGGTCAACCACTTCCCCGCCCAATTTAATTCTACTTAAAGCTTTGAGGGTATCGTTAGTGGAGCCTAAGGGCATTCCGTTGACTGTAGTTAGCCTGACTTCTTTTTGGGGAAATGCAAGGTGCATAGCCGGGTCGCCTATATAAAAAATCACTCTCCGACCAGCATTTGATATGTCATTTTTTGCTCTCCTTAATGCTTCTGCGGGTGGAACAAAAGTCTCGGTAAAATAAGCATAAAGATGTTTGCCAAGTATTTGATTGAAATCTGTACCCAACTGAACACCAATCTGCCTAGTTGTAGAAATAAGTGCAATGGCTCCTCCTTCCCTGTTCCAATAAGTAAATTCGCCTCCCGTGGGCCGAAGTGGGTTATCAAACCTTGAAAATTCACAAGTTACAGTTACTACCAGCGGATACCGGTTTCGGTTTCTCAAGTTCTGCACACTTTCTTTAGTGATAATCCGCTCACTGGCTAACCCGTCTTCACCCCCATGCCCAAAGTAGTTAAGTATAAGTGTCCCTACGTCAATGGTGTTTTCGAGGGCTTCATTCACTTTTGGATATCTATTCCCACCCGAAGATGTTTCTTGTTGATAGGCATCACTATGTATTTTTATAACATTTACAAAAGGTTTATGAAATGAAATAGCATTGCCTAATGAATCGAGCCTGAACTGCAATTGTGCATCAGAAGATGTGTCTGCATCGTCTGACACCAAAACAAAATTATTGCGCCAGTTACCAAAAGCTGCTGTGGATTCATAAGCGATTACTTTGTTGACCATATCGTTGGCCAAAGTGACATTGTCAACCACCATCCTGCCCACGGCAATGTCCAGTTTGTCTGACCCTAACATAGTGCCCTCTGTTGGATCCATCATTCCGAAAAAGTCATCAGACATATAGGTGCTTGAAGCAGAGATTGAGCCAATATCAATCGCTTGAAATGTGGGCACCATATTGTTATTGCCCTGTAATCGCTTTTTATAATCAACAGATGTATCACCAAACAAATTCAAATATTTGATTCTATTTTCCGGCGAAGAAGCATTGTCATAAATGTATTTTACAAAATTTCTGATGGCACCTATATCCTGTTTTCCATGACTGAATTCATTGTAAATTTTATCCGTTGTAACCACTTTCACTCTCAACCCATTTCTGGTTTTGTGATGGTTTGCAAGTCTTAGCGCAGGTTGCAACAACATTGGCGGCGTGACAATCAAATAATCAATATCTTGAAAATTACCATGTTCATCTTTAAAAATAGTTCCTTTGAGATTTTGATTTGGAACGGTTGATGGATTTATTCTTGTTGGGACATAGTAATCACTATTATGAACAGCTACATATTTTCTTATCTCACCCAACTGGGCTTTAAAGTTGATATTTTGTGCATTGTTTTCATTATGGATTGCTGAAATTGAACCCGTATTTGTCACGTCCCAGATTTGTGAATACTGTGAAGCATTTGTAAATTGATATTCACCTATTCCACTTAACAAAGCCGCTTCATCATATCTGAAATTAAACTGAGTGTTTCCGCCCGTTAATTGCCTAAATGCATTAACACTTATATAATCTAAAAATGCGTTGCTTTGAGGGTTTCCTGCATTGTTATACTTTAAGGTAACGTTGACCGTTTCTGAAGATGCATTTACCTGGCCGGAATAGCTCCTGCCGGAAGCTAAAGTGGTTGTGTTGATGGTGCCAAACTGAAGTGTTTGCTGATTTTGACCATTGACTTCTATAGACATTGTTGTAATAACCTCTGCCGTCGCCATGCAAAACACCCTAACCTCCATAGGCGTTCCGGAAACAATATTTGGAAAATTAAACTCAAAACTTTGCTCATTGTTGATATCAAACCGATTACTGAACCATCTTCTCCCTATCAGTGGGGGGTTTACCTCATCTTTTTCAAAAAACTGATAATCATTAAATTGGGTAATATTTGTAGTGGCATTTCCTGCCGGTTCAACATAAGGTGTTACCCTTTTACCGTTTGTGCCGTCTGCTGTAATAAAATAATAAGCATTATCATCATAAATATTAATATGAGTATTACTTTCCTGACTGTATTGATTAATTTCAGCATAAAAAAGTATATAGTCTCCCTGATCAAAAGAGCCGTTTTCTTCACCGGCAACAAGAATGGAGTTTTCAACTAAATCATATTCTGTGTTCAAACTGTTTCTCAAAGGAAGCATATTACTTCCATTGCCATAAATTTTGATTTTTCTGGGGTCTATAGAATTGACATCCATACCTAAGCTGTTCAAAAAATTTCTATCAATTCTGTGAATTCCATTTTTCTGAACTTTAAACCGATACCATTGCCCTGATGTTAATGATGAATTTGAGATTCCAACGCTTTTGCTTTGAATTTGTTGAGTTCTCAACTTTGAATAGTCCAAAGTAAATGAGACAACCCTTCTGTAAACTCCACCTTGATTTATGATTGGAGTTATAGAAAAAGTGGTGTAAATTTTATCTCTGCCCCGGTTTGAAGCTATCGTATAATCGATGTTATTAGGTAGTTTTTGTACATCAAGTTCATTTAAAGCATTTGTAGAAACAGTTTCATAAACAATGTTTGAAACCACTAAAGAATTTGGAATTGCAAAACCGTCATCTACCCAAACATCACTGTACTGGTTTGAACTGACATTGTAGTTTATGGTGTTTTCAA
>NZ_JCBCCK010000110.1:0-8237 GCF_059864935.1 Planktosalinus sp. | reverse complement strand
ATAAGCGGTGTTGTAAAAATCAACCTCAATGCTGATGTACTCTTTGATTTTGACCGATTTAATTTAAAAGAGGAGGCTCTGGAAACCCTTGACAGTCTTGCCTCCCAAATTGCTCGGGTGGGAATGGCAAAAATCATAGTGAAAGGGCATACAGACAATATTGGTTCCCACGACTACAACATTTATCTATCGCAACGCAGGTCAAGAAGTGTTTTAAACAGACTAAAAATAGGGCTAAAGGATAGAGGAATTTACGATTTTGAAAGTGAAGCTCACGGCTTTACAAGGCCCCGGGCAACCAATGAAAACGCCGAAGGCAGACAACTCAACCGGCGTGTAGAGATTATTGTTCTTCCCCACCGCGATTTTTACAAAAGAAGGGATTAGGTAAGTTTGGTGGCACTTACCATCCGGTTTTTTCCAAATACATCTTTATAAAGTCTCACATCTTTAAAACCAATGTTTTTTATTAATTGAACTGTCTCATCACCAAATGCCTCATTAATTTCAAAATACAATTTCCCGTTTTTGGTTAAATGTTTATGGGCAAGTTGGCTTATTTTTTTGTAGAAAAGCAAAGGGTCGTTGTCAGGAACAAACAGTGCGTTGTGTGGTTCGTAATTAAGCACATTGTCCTGCATTTTTTCCTTTTCGGCATTTAACACATAAGGAGGGTTGGAAACAATTATATCCCAGTTTTGATCAAATGTTTCTGTTTTGAGGATGTCTTTTTTGATAAATGCTACTTCCACCTGGTTTTGCATTGCATTTTGGCGGGCAATTTCCAGAGCTGCTTCCGAAATATCCAAAGCTGTAACTTGTGCCTCAGGTAGGTTTTTGGCGAGCGAAACAGCAATACATCCACTCCCCGTCCCAATATCCAGAATAGAGATTTTGCCTTTTGGGGCTTGCTTAATAATAAGGTCAACCAACTCTTCGGTTTCAGGACGCGGGATAAGCACTCCGCGGCTGACCTTGAATTTCATTCCGTAAAATTCTGTTTCACCCAATATGTATTGAATGGGAACGTGTTTTTCCAACTGATGTAGCGCACTGTCAAAAAGTGAACGCTCCTCTTCAGTGAAAATTCTTTTTAATTCCAAAGGGATTTCTGCACGTTTTAAATTGAGGTAACTTTCGCAAAGACAGTTGAAGAATGACGCCACTTCCTCTGCCGGATATTTTCCACCCAGTTGTGATTTAAAGAGATGTCTGAATTCGCTTAAGTTCATAAATTTTTAATCATCCAGACATTGCAGGAATAATGCCCGGTGTCACCCATAGGTTTGTCAAGGTTGGTAAAACCTTTTTTGTAATACAGCTTTCGGGCGTCTTTCATATAGGGCATGGTTTCCAGATAACATTGTTCAAAACCCAATTTGCGGGCTTTGTTGAGGCAAATATCCATCATTTCATTGCCAATTCCCCTGCCCCTGGCTGCGGGAGAAAAATACATTTTCTGTAGTTCGCACACATTGCCTTCAAAATTATCGAGTGGACTGATACCTCCTCCGCCAATGATGGCTCCGTTTTCTTCTACCACAAAATAGGCCTTGTTTTCGGTGTTGTAAGTTTCAAACATACAGTCCAGGCTTTTATCGGCATAAGCAGAGCCCACTTTTGGGACACCAAATTCAATCAAAACATCCCTGATTACACTGGCAATTTGCGGATTATCCTTTTGTTGAATGGGTCGGATAACATAAGTCTTCATTCGGTTAAATTGTAGTATTTTTGTTGTGTAAAGATAATGCAATTTTCTTGTCACAACATCAAAAATACATACAACGCTGCTTCGATTTAGCTCAAAATGCTTTGGGCAATACCTACCCCAACCCGATGGTGGGAAGTGTTGTTGTTTATGAAGATAGGATTATTGGTGAAGGCTGGCACAAAAAAGCCGGCGAAGCCCATGCCGAGGTCAATGCCATTGCTTCAGTGAAAGATAAATCGCTATTAAAAAAAGCAACCCTTTACGTAAGTCTGGAACCTTGCAGCCATTTTGGAAAAACACCACCCTGTGCAGACTTGATTGTGGCTCACAAAATCCCGAAAGTGGTGATTGGTTGTTTGGACCCCAATGAAGTTGTGGCCGGTCGCGGAGTAAAAAAATTATTAGAATCAGGTTGCAAAGTAAAAATCGGAATACTTGAAGAAGCATGCCAAAAACTCAACAAACGCTTTTTTACTTTTCACCAAAAAAAACGCCCTTACATCATCTTAAAATGGGCAGAAACTCAAGATGGTTTTATCGCACCAAAAGAGCAGTTAACTGGCGAGCCGTTTTGGATTACCGGCGATGCTTCAAAACAACTGGTTCACAAATGGCGCAGTGAGGAGCAGGCCATTTTAGTGGGCACCCAAACCGTTTTAAAAGACAATCCGCAATTGACAACCCGTTTGTGGGAAGGCAATCACCCTATTAGAATTGTTATCGATCAACATTTAAAAATAAAGCCTGATGCTGCCATTTTTGATGGTACTTCAGAAACCATCGTGATAACTTCAAACAAGCACAACTCATTTCCCGAGCTTCCAAAAGTAAAGTTTGAAGCCATTGATTTTGACAAAAATCTGGCTAAGAAAATCTGTGAAGTCCTTTTTAAACACAAAATACAATCTGTGATTGTTGAAGGCGGAGCAATGACCTTAAACACTTTTATAAATGCCGGATTGTGGGATGAAGCAAGGGTTTTTACCGGAACCCCTAAACTTAAAAGCGGTATAGCTGCTCCTAAAATCGGGAATACACCTCTAGAAAGTTTACAAATTGGTGACGACACTTTAAAAATGTATTACAATGATTAAGACCATACTTTTTGATTTTGGAGATATCTTTTTGAATCTGGACAAAGAAGCCACTTTTCGGGAATTGAAAAAACTGGGATTGAATGCGTTCAAACCGGAAATGGAGCAGTTGAATGCCGCTTATGAAAAAGGAGAACTCACATCAAACGAGTTTGTAGCATATTATCAGAAATGGTTTCCTCAGGCAAATAAACAAGATCTTGTGGATGCATGGAATGCTATCTTGCTTAATTTTCCAATACATAGAATTGAATTTATTGAAAATCTGGCAGCTGCAAAAAAACACCAATTGTTACTTTTAAGCAACACCAACGAAATTCACATTGATTGGGTAAAAAACAACATTGAATATTACGGGCGATTTAAAAACTGTTTTGAAAAATTCTATCTTTCACACGAAATTGGTTTGAGAAAACCCGATACAGAAGTCTTTGAGTTTGTATTGAATGATAACAATTTACAACCCGAAAATTTATTTTTTGTTGATGACACCAAAATGCACACTGACGCAGCGAAAAAGCTTGGAATTCAAGTGTGGAATTTAAACCCCAATACCGACGACATCACTGAATTGTTTAACAAACACCCGCATTTACTGTGATTTACCTTTTTTTCAGTGTACTTGTTTCCAGCCTGCTGTATGTGATTTTCAAACTGTTCAAGCACTATCAGGTAAATACCTTTCATGCCATAATCATCAATTATTTTGTGGCTTTTAGCTTTGGTTTTTTGATGTCAGACTCCAAGTTGAGTCCGACTGAAGTTACCTCAAGTGATTGGTTTCTCGGAAGTGTCTTTTTGGGACTGCTCTTTATTCTCATTTTTAATGTTATGGGAATCACGGCACAGCGCAGCGGGGTTGCCGTAACTTCTGTGGCTTCTAAAATGTCAGTAGTCATACCCGTTGTTTTCGGATTGATCGTTTACAACGAAAGCGTGGGTTTTTTAAAGATTATGGGAATTGTCCTGGCCTTGGTTGCGGTTTACCTCGCTTCGGTGAAAAGCAGGGAAGGCTTAAAATGGCGAAATATAATTTTTCCCATTTTGTTGTTTCTGGGTTCAGGAGTTATTGATACTTCGCTAAAATTTTTAGAAACCAATTACGTTTCCGAAACACAATTCTCCATTTTTTCGACCACAATTTTTGGGTTTGCAGCAATTTTTGGTGTGATTTTCTTTCTTCTAAAACCTAATAAAAAAATCCATTGGCGTAGTATTCTCGGCGGAATTGCACTGGGAATTCCCAATTACTTTTCTATCTTGTTTCTATTGAAAGCCCTTTCATCTGAAGGCCTGGAAAGCTCAATGGTCTTTACGGTAAACCATGTGAGTATAGTGATGTTATCCACTTTGGTGGGCCTGATTGCTTTCAGGGAAAAATTATTGCCCAAAAACTGGGTGGGTATCGGCTTGGCAATTATTAGTATTTTCCTGGTGATTTACACTTAACAAATGGAGCAAAAAGACACCTTTAAAACCATTTTAAAAACTTCTGAAGAAACTTTACTCAAGGAAAAGGGAAGTAAATTTTTTGGTTATGCCTTTCCGGTGGAAACCGAAGAAATGGCCATGAGTTGTCTTGAAAATGTCAGGGAAAAACACAAAAACGCACGGCATTTTTGCTATGCATACCAGCTGGGAACGGAGACTATTTACTTTCGTGCAAATGATGATGGCGAACCCTCAAACACTGCCGGAATACCCATTTACGGGCAAATACAATCCTTTGATTTAACCAATGTGCTGGTTGTAGTTGTACGTTACTTTGGCGGAACAAAACTGGGTGTCGGTGGATTGATTAGCGCCTATAAAAACAGCGCAAAAATAACACTGGAAGCTGCAGAAATCGTCGAAAAAACGATTGATTCAATTTACGAAATCCATTTTGATTATAAAAACATGAACAGGGTGATGCGAATCATCAAGGAAAAAAACATAAATATTATTGAGCAACAACTTGAGCTCGATTGCAAAATTGTGGTGTCAGCCAGAAAATCAATGTCAGGAAATTTAGAAGCTGCTTTTGAATCACTCTATGAAGTCATGATGAAAAAAATCACTTAGCATCAAAATCGATATGCTTGAGTTTTTCGATTAAATAATCAGGAGCTTTAATTAATTTGTTGGTAGCTTTATCAACAAATACCAAAGTGGTGGAACCGGTGGTAATGAGATCTTTTTTTTCGTTGAAAATTTCATAATTGAAGCCAATTCGTATTGTAGGAAGATACTGAAGCTCAGTCACAACTGTTAAAAGATCATCATATTGAGCAGACTGTTTAAATTTTACGTTCAAATCTACAACAGGAAGTATAATGCCGTTGTCTTCCATCCATTTGTATGAAATGCCCGATTTCCTGAGCCATTCAGTGCGTCCCATCTCAAAATACTGGGCATAATTTCCATAATAAACCACTCCCATTTGGTCGGTTTCAGCATATCTAACCCGCACTTGTAAAAAATCTTTTTTTAGCATTACTTTTTTTTGAAAGGGTACTTTTTTTTTGTATGTTTATACGGTCACAGTATGGGGAAAAAAAATTAAATATTCAATAGGCTTTCGGTTTTTTTTTTAAATAATTTGTTCACATATTTGCGATAACAAAAATCCAAGAGAAATTCATTTTCTCTTTTTTTTTCATAACTAACTAATTAATAAAAATCTCTAACCCCGGCATGAGTAAAACTGCGCAATCAGTTTGGACAAATTGTCTGTCTTTTATAGCGGACAACATTTCCCCACAAGCATATAAAACTTGGTTTGAGCCCATACAGGCTGTAAAGTTAACTGATAACGCGTTAAGTATTCAAGTACCCAGTAAATTTTTCTATGAATGGCTGGAAGAGCATTATGTGAAACTTTTAAAAGTTGCACTTATAAAAGAGTTGGGTGAAAACGCCAAGTTGGTTTATGTAATCAGAATGGAAAACACTTACGGGAACAAGCAACCTTTTACTGAAAAAATTCCAAGTACAAATCGTTCACAGGTCAGGGCTCAAGATGTTGATGTGCCTGTAAAAAATAAAAACCCCGAACTGAAAAACCCCTTTGTGATTCCGGGTATCAGAAATGTAAAAATTGAATCACAACTCAACCCCAATTACAATTTTGAAAACTTTTTGGAAGGCGATTCCAACCGTTTGGCACGCTCGGCGAGTCTTGCTGTGGCCAACAAACCCGGCGGAACTTCATTTAACCCTTTATTGGTTTTTGGAGGTGTTGGACTGGGTAAAACCCACCTCGCTCATGCCATTGGAGTTGAAATAAAAGATAAATATCCTGAAAAAACGGTTTTGTATATCTCAGCCGAAAAGTTTACGCAACAACACATTGAAGCAGTAAGAAAAAACAACCGAAATGATTTCATCCATTTTTATCAAATTATGGATGTGCTTATCGTAGATGATATTCAGTTGCTTTCCGGAAAATCAGGAACCCAGGATGTATTTTTTCACATTTTCAATCACCTGCACCAAAACGGCAAACAGGTTATTTTGACCAGTGACAAGGCTCCGGTGGATATGATAGATATTGAACAACGTCTCCTCTCGCGATTTAAATGGGGGCTTTCTGCAGAATTGCAGCAACCCGACTTTGAAACACGGGTTTCAATTATAAAAAACAAACTCTACCGAGACGGAGTGGACATGCCCGAGGAAATCATCGAGTTTCTGGCAAACAATATCAAAACCAACATTCGTGAATTGGAAGGAGCTATCATTTCATTGATTGCACATTCCTCTTTCAACCGCAGGGAAATTACTCTTGATTTGGCCCGTAAAATTGTGGACAATTACGTAAAGCACACCAAGCGAGAAGTATCCATCGATTACATTCAAAAAGTAGTGTCAGATTATTTCCAAATGGATGTGGACACCCTGCAATCCAAAACAAGAAAGAGACACATTGTCCAGGCACGTCAATTAGCCATGTTTTTTGCAAAAAAATTCACTAAGGCATCGTTGGCGAGTATTGGTTCACAAATTGGAAGAAGAGATCACGCCACGGTACTTCACGCTTGTAAAACTGTTGACAATTTAACTTCAACTGACAAGCAATTCAGAAAATATGTTGAAGACCTCAACAAAAAATTCACTCTATAAAACCAACTGCAATGAAGACACGCATCTTGGTGGTCTGTCTTGGCAATATTTGCAGGTCGCCTTTGGCTGAAGGAATTCTAAGGTCTAAACTCGACCCTGAAAAATTTCATATTGATTCTGCAGGAACCGGTCCCTGGCATGTTGGCGAACAGCCGGACCCGAGAAGTATAAAGGTTGCCCGTAAATTTGGTATTGACATTAGCTATCAGCGTGGAAGACAACTATCAACTGACGATTTCCATAATTTCGACCTGATTTATGTCATGGACAATGACAATAAACGCAATGTTTCAAACTTAGCACCAAACGAAATCGGCAAAAAAAAGGTCAAGCTGATTCTCAATGAACTTTTTGAAAATGAAAATGTCGATGTGCCTGACCCCTATTATGGGGATGACAGTGATTTTGAACTTGTTTTTAAACTTCTGGACGAGGCTTCAGAGATAATTTCCAAAAAATTAAGTCCTTAATTACTTTTCTAAAGTTTAGTTAAATCAGTCTGACTTCATTTCAATTACCTAAGATTTTAATTACATTAGTAAAATGAATCAAGAACTAATTGCTATGAGATTATTCTACATTATTGCATTTCTCTTCTTTTTTACATTGAATAATTTTTCACAAGACTTACAACTGGAACTCATAGCCAGTGGTTTTAGTTCGCCCCTGGAATTAAAGCATGCCGGTGACGACAGATTGTTTGTTGTTGAGCGTGGTGGGCAAATAAAAATTTTAAATCCTAACGGAAGTGTCAATCCCACTCCTTTCCTGAATATCTCTTCTATCATTACTTCAGGTGGCGAAACAGGACTGCTGGGGCTTGCTTTTCATCCGGATTATGCCAACAATGGGTATTTTTACGTTTATTATACAAACCTATCAGGCAACACACAAATTTCCAGATTTACTGTCAGTAGTAACCCTGATGTAGCAGATCCTTCATCAGAACTTCAAATGCTCAGTTTCAATCAACCCTTCTCAAATCACAATGGAGGTCATCTGACATTCGGTCCAGATGGAATGCTTTATATAGCGAGTGGTGATGGTGGCAGTGGCGGCGACCCGCAAAACAATTCACAAAACCTGACCAACCTATTGGGTAAGTTATTGCGTTTAGATGTTAACGCTGCGGCTCCTTATATACCTGTAGACAATCCGTTTATTAGCAATTCAACAGCACGAGATGAAATCTGGGCCTATGGATTGAGAAATCCCTGGAAATTCTCATTTGACCCGCTAACTGATGATTTGTGGATAGCCGATGTGGGTCAGAATGCTTGGGAAGAAATCAACAGAGAGGCGGCAACTGAAGCCGGATTAAACTA
>NZ_JCBCCK010000103.1:0-8539 GCF_059864935.1 Planktosalinus sp. | reverse complement strand
TTTATGACGCTTTAGGTGAAATAATTACTACTTTAAATTTAGAGAATGAAAGTTTGATTTTTGCAACACTCAAAATAAATCGTTTAGAAGAAATTAGAAAAAAATTAAAATTTCTTAAAGATAGAGATTCATTTTATTTTTCTTAAATACAAATAAATCAGAGAGTTTCAAGTTTTATTTTAACAGCAATTTTTGGATATAAATAGCACAGTTATCTATTTTTGACAACAGATTCTGCCAAATCAAAATTTACTTTAACTAAAACTATTTCAAATGAATTTAAAGAATTACTTAAGCTTCTTGCTTTTCATATGCTTTGTGGGTCTTATTAATGCTCAGGACACAGAAACATTTCCACCTACCGATTACGGGTTTTTTGCTACACCAACAATAGTTCCAAGCATTGCTGAGCAAATTGCAAAGGGGACTTTTGTTGAAGGATTGAGTGGTCGTGAAGGCAGGCAACAAATTGACGGCCCCGAGGTGAACCCTAAACACAAACATGTAAACAACGTGGTTCCCGGAAAAGGAAATCCGGGAGATGATATGCCTGATCCTTTGGTTAAAGCTGATGAAAACCAATTAAAATACCCCGGTAGAGACACCATTGTTATTAATTTAAATGGAAACAACTCAGCTTTATTTACGCCCACAGACCCTACAATTGCTGTAGGCCCCAACCATGTGATAGGAGGTTGGAATATTGGATTTAGGATTTTTGATAAGAATTTAAATCCACTTACAAATTCTGCTTCTTTAAATACTTTTAGTGGTCAGGTAATCGGAGACCCATTTTTTATATGACCACGAGGCAAACCGATTTATAATTACAGAATTTAGTGGTAATCCAAATGGATTTAAAGTAGCTGTTTCTCAAGGCCCAAATCCAATAACTGACGGCTGGTATGTGTATCAAGGTCAATTCAATACCGGTTCATTCCCCGATTACACTAAATTTTCAATCTGGCACGACGGTTATTATGTTACCGCAAATATTGGAAGTTCAAATAGGCTATTTGTTATTGAAAGGGAAAAAATGCTCCTGGGTCAAGCCGCACAGTTTCAAGCTTTCCCAGTTCCCGGAATTGTAACTTCAGGTTTCTACAGCCCACAAGTTTTTAGTGCTTTAGGCAATGATTTACCACAAATACCCGCAACTGTTGTTTATCAACAGGATGATTCCTGGGGTGGAGTATCCAACGACCATTTAAAGCTTTGGAGTGTATCAATTGACTGGGCTACCCCCGAAAACTCAAATATTTCATCTGCAGTTCAAGTACCTGTAACTCCTTTTAACGGGGTGTTTAATGGAGGTAGTTTTTCAAACCTACCTCAACCATTTGGCAGTACTGTTTCAATAGATGCTCTGCAATCCACAGTTATGAATCAAACGCAATTGAGGAAATTCCCAACGTATAATTCTGCTGTTTTCAACTTTGTGGTGAGAGTTAATGCCGGTGGAGCCAATCAGTCCGGTATCAGATGGTATGAATTGCGGCAGGATGTAAATGGCGGCCCCTGGACCATCCATCAGGAAGGCACTTACACATCGACGGGAGAAAAAAGTGCTTTTAACGGAAGTATGGCGATTGATATTGACGGAAACATTGGGATGGCCTACTCTACTGTTGGTACGCGTGATGTACAGGAACGTATTTCCATTAAATATACCGGTAGGCTTGCCAACGACCCGCTGGGTCAAATGACCGTTGCAGAAACGCAAATCGCCTTAAGTACAGCAAACAATACCAATACCAGATATGCAGATTATTCTCATACGGTTATTGATCCTACAGACGGAAGAACTTTTTATAACAACAATGAGTTTTTTAACAACAACAGAAGGAATGTATTAAGTGCTTTTAAAATTGCACCTGATTTTGATGAAGACTTGGGTGTTGTTCAAATTGTTACTCCGGTTACCGGTCCATTGGGTACTGATGAAGAAGTTGTAGTTACAATTAGAAACTTTGGTACTAATCCACAATCAAACTTTGATGTTTATTACAATATTGATGGAGGTGCAAACGTGACTGAAACTTTTGCAGGCACGATTAACCCACTTCAAAATGTTGAATATACATTTACGACAACTGCTGATTTAAGCACTTCAGGTCAAACCTATACTATTGTATCAGGAACAACTTTGGCAGGAGATGAAGACCCTGATAATGATGAAACATCTAAAATTGTTATAAACGAGCCGCTCAACATCAATGAAGTTCCACTTGAAAATGCTGATTTAATAATATTAAAAAGAGGTAATAATCAATTTGAAGCAACTTTAACTACCCATCAAAATATTATTGATAAGGTTTTTATTAAAGTATACAATGTTAAAGGTCAGGAAGTTATTTATAATCTGCTTGACAACAACAATGGAAAATATACATATAATTTTGATATGTCATATGCTGCGTCCGGCGTCTATATAGTAAGAATAGGTACAGATAATCAAGGATTGGCAAAAAGATTTATCGTAAGATAAATTACATTAAAGACCTTTTTTAATTTATACTAAAACCCTATTTTTGAAAAAATCAATACTTTGCTCAATGATTAAATCAATTACACTTCTGTTTTCTGCAATTTTTTTATTGGTTTCTTCACCGAGTTTCACTCAAACCAATGAGCAAACGCGCAATGAATCTCCTAAATCTTTTGAAGACATTTTAATTCCCAATGAAGTTATCGTCAGGCTTCAAAAAGGTGGAGACGCTCAAAGAGTAGTTGAACAAATGCCGGAAAACTATAATTTTCAAATTGACAGATTGCTTTCTGCGCCCACTGACATTTGGTTGTTTAAATTTAATGACGAGGAAGTGTCGGTTGATCAGGTGATTAGAGATTTAAAAGTCCTCAATTCAGTTTATCAGGTTCAGGTTAATACGTTGGTTGACCTACGTACGACTCCCAATGACCCTTTATACAGTAACCAGTGGCATCACCAGAATATCAATTCTGAAGAGGCTTGGGACATCACTACAGGTGGCACTACCGCAACAGGAGAAGATATTGTAATCTGTATTATAGAAAGTGCTAATGTGATGGGACATCCGGATTTGGTAGGGAACCATTGGACAAACACCGCAGAGGTGCTTGATGGAACAGACACTGATGGTAATGGTTATATTGATGATATCAATGGCTGGAATGTGAGTACTAATAATCATAATATTGGAACTGGTGGTCATGGAACATCAGTTGCCGGTATGATAGGTGCTGTTGGAAATAATGGAGTTGGAGTTGCTGGGGCAAACTGGGACGTAAAGATGATGGTAGTTGCCGGGTATAACCAACCCTTTACACAAGCTAATATTGTTGAAGCCTATACTTATCCATTAGTCGCAAGACAAATGTGGAACAATTCAAACGGTGCAAATGGGGCATTTGTTGTAGCCACCAATGCCTCCTGGGGGGTTGATTTTGGAGACCCAAATAACTATCCAATTTGGTGTAGTTTTTATGACGACTTGGGTCAGGCAGGAATCATTAACTGCGGTGCAACTACAAATCAAAATGTAAATGTAGATATTGTGGGCGATGTGCCTACAGCTTGCCCCAGCGACTTTATGGTTGGGGTTGCGGCAACAAATATAAACGACACTAGTGCTTCAGGCTATGGTCCGAACACTATTAATGTAGCTGCTCCAGGTACAGGGATTTTTACCACGAATAATAGTGGCTATGGAACTACTTCAGGCACCTCCTTTGCAAGCCCACTTACCGCCGGAGTCATTGGATTGATGTATTCAATTCCCTGCGAGAGCTTTATGACTATTGTAAAAAACGACCCACAAGGAGCAGCAGAAATTGTGATTCAAGCCCTCTATGACGGTGTTGACCAATCAGCTCACTTAATGACTCGGGTTATTACCGGAGGGAGAATCAATTCCAAAAACGCTATGGATATTTTAATGGATGCCGTTTGCGTGGTTAATGATAACGATGTTGGGGTAATTAATATTAATCAGCCCGAAGATGGCTTGTTAGGTTCAAGCGAAACTATCGAGATTACTGTAAGAAATTTTGGCTTCAATACTCAGTCAAACTTTAGCGTCTCTTATCAAATAGACGGAGGAACAGTTGTTACCGAAATATTTACGGGTACAATTGCATCTGCCACAGATGTTACTTTTGTGTTTTCAACAACTGCTGATTTGAGCACCGTTGGCCAAACATATACAATTACTGCTTTTACAGCATTAACCAATGATGAGGATACAACCAATGACTCTTTCACCAAAGATATCAAGCATTTATTTCCTAATGATATTGGTGTAATTGAAGTAATTTCTCCTGAAACAGGTGATGGTTTATCTAGTACAGAAAGTATCACAATTGAAATTAGAAATTACGGGAGTCTGGCTCAAACTAACCTCCCGGTTTCATACACAATTGATACAAACCCAACAGTTACAGAAACCGTTGCCGGGCCTCTTGGTGTAGGTGAAACCCTTGAGTATACATTCACTCAAACAGCAGATTTCTCAGCTATTGGCGACTATGAATTGACTGCCACTACCGCACTTGCCGGTGATGCAGACGCTTCAAACGACTCCATTACGGTTACAATTACACACCTCATTTGTATGCCGGAATCAAATTGTAGTGAGGGTGACGGTTTGACAAGGTTTATACTTCAGGAAATAAATTTACCCAATATTACCTGCAGCGGAAATGGATATATGAACATGACCAATCATATAGCTACTTTAGATGCCCAAGTAGGTAATTATACAGCAACAATAAGGTCAGGTTATCAAAATCAAGTCTTCTCAGCCTGGATTGACTACAATGACAATGGTATTTTTGAGCCCTCTGAACAAATTTTCAACAATGTTCCTGCTACTACTGCCAATGTTGATGTCAATGTCCCTTTTACTATTCCCTCAGATGCTTTTAATGGTGAGCATTTACTGCGCATCAGAGGCAAATGGAACACTGGGTCAGGCAACCTAAACGACCCTTGTGAAGACCTTCAGTATGGCTCAACAGTTGATTTTAAAGTGAATATTATCAACGGAACATTAAGTATAAACGAACATTTGATGAATGATCCAGAGTTGATTATTATTTCAATCGAAGACAATCAATTTAGAGCTATTTTAGACAGTAATCCTTGGGGTACTGATGTTGTTCAGATAAATGTATATACAGTAACAGGACAGCAAATCATAACTGGAGAAATGAAAAACGAAAATGGAAAATATAATTACAATCTGAACTTAAGAAGATATGCAGCCGGAATTTATTTGGTGAGAGTTGGAACTTCTTCAAATAGTATTACCAAACGAATAATTATTAAATAATTTTTTATGTTTAATAACATTATAACATTAGGTGTGTTTGCCTCCCTTTTTTCTTTGAAAGATACTGGATCCTTCCAGAGAAATTTTTTATAATGCCATACGTTAAAACTTTGTTTTTCTCTTTACAAAAATTTAACTTGGCTCAATTTTTTAATTAAAAACTACAAAATGAAAAATACATTACTTTACTTATTTTTATGCTTTTCGCTTGTTGTTTCTGCTCAGGTGACTAATGAAGGAACACCTGCAAGTTGGAAATTAAGCAATGCAAAAAGTATAGAAAGCATTAAAATGCCGGCTTTTGATCTTAAGGCAATGCAGGCCGAAGACGCCATCAACGACTATAAATTTGACAGACCCTGGAGGTTTGGCAAAGAGTTTATGGTTAACTTTGATTTAAATAATTCAGGACATTGGACTACGCTTGAAAATGGCGACCGCATCTGGAGAATTCGTTTCCAGTCAGAAGGTGCTATAACCTTGAACTTTTTGTTTGAAGACTTTTATTTGCCCAGAGGTGGAACAATTTACCTTTACAACAATGACAAGTCAGCACTTTTAGGAGCATATGACCATAACCAAAACAATAGCGGGCGTGTTTTAGGCACTTGGCTCATTGATGGCGATGACGTGTGGATTGAATATTTTGAACCGGCTAAAGAAGCCGGAAATGGAATCCTTCAAATTGGGCGTGTTGTTCATGGTTATAGGAGTCAGGCTCAGTTTGCACAAAACAAAGGTTTAAACGATTCCGGCCCCTGTAATCTTGATGTAGATTGCGTAATTGACACTGACCTGGAATCATTTAAAAACCACAACAAGAAAGGGGTGGTTATGCTTTTAAGTGGAACCAGTGGTTTTTGCTCGGGCTCACTAATCAATAACACCTCAAACGACGGCACACCATATGTTTTGACTGCCAATCACTGCGGGTCAAATCCAACAAACTGGGCATTCCGATTTAACTGGATAAGCCCAAACCCGGTTTGTGCAACTACTCAAAACAGCACAAATGGTCCAACAACACAAACCATGAGTGGTGCGCAGAGCAGGGCCAGCAGACAGCAGTCTGATTTTCATCTGGTTGAACTCAACAACCCCATACCCGGAGCCTGGGATATTGTTTGGAACGGATGGGACAGAAGCGATGTGCCACCGTCAAAAACTTTTGGGATACACCACCCATCGGGAGATATTATGAAGGTTTGTGTGGACAATGACCCACCGTATCATGCCAATAGCCCCGGCCAGGTTTGGTGGCTGGATTCCTGGGACACAGGTGTAACGGAGCCCGGGTCATCAGGATCTCCGCTTTTTGACGATAATGGAAGAATCATTGGTCAGTTGTGGGGAGGAGCCGCAGCCTGTAGCGGTACCTCAAATAATGGTCAATATGATTATTATGGAAGATTTGGAATTTCCTGGAACACCGGTACAACAGCTGCAACAAGGCTTAGAGATTGGCTCGATCCGGGAAATACAGGAGTGGCTTCTCTTGACCCGTTCCCTCCGCTTCAAGTTTACAGCTATGACGCTGGTATTTCCATATCAAATGTTGAATCTATTTTATGCTCAAATGTTATTGAGCCCATACTTGTGATCAGAAACTTTGGTTCAGAAACTTTGGTTTCAGCTGATGTTTCCTATTATTTGGATGGTCAGACTCCTAATGTGATTCAATGGACGGGAAATTTGCAAACAGGTCAACAGGATCAAATTGCTCTTGGCCCTATATCAATTAGCTCTGCCGGTACTTTTTATGCTTTGATAGAAAATCCGAACGGACAGCCTGACGAGTTTCCCTCAAATAACGAAGCAAGTGTAAGTTTTGATACACCAGATGCTTTTGTGACAACAGAAGTTTTCTTGACTTTGTTACTTGATGATTACCCCGAAGAAACAACCTGGGACTTTGTTAATTCCTCTGGAACAGTATTGTATTCAGGAGGGCCATATAACGGTCAATCAGGAGCAACAATCACTGCCACCTTTGATGTGATTGCCGAAGATTGTTACACTTTTACAATCTATGATTCTTGGGGTGATGGAATTTGCTGCGGATTTGGAATAGGCAATTATAAACTTGAAACTACTGATGGAACCATTATTGTTCAGGGCGGGGAATTTGACTCAGAAGAATCAACCACATTTAGTAACTTCAATGTGCTTAATGCATCTAATTTCACATTAGACGCACAAATTGCTTTATATCCAAACCCTTCAAACGGAATAGTAAATATTTCAAACACTACGGGGAATAACTTGAAGTTTGAAGTGTACAATGTTTTAGGACAATTAATAGTATCTGGTGAAAATCAAAATCAAAGCTTTTCAATTGATCTTTCACAGACAAACACCGGATTGTACTTTGTGAAATTAATTGAAAATCAAACCAATAGAGCTACAACCAAAAAATTGATTTTAAAGTAAAATTTAAACACTGATTAAATCTAATAGACCTCGCCCCGGCGGGGTCTTTTTTTATT
The DNA here is from genome assembly GCF_059864935.1 of Planktosalinus sp. Classification (NCBI taxonomy): domain Bacteria; kingdom Pseudomonadati; phylum Bacteroidota; class Flavobacteriia; order Flavobacteriales; family Flavobacteriaceae; genus Planktosalinus; species Planktosalinus sp. The sequence goes on along the minus strand of NZ_JCBCCK010000103.1, from coordinate 741 downwards.
TAAAAATAGGCCCGGAGTTGTACCGTACCCGTGTGGATGGCATTTGAGTTCTCACTTTTTCTGCCAAAGTATGAAATATTGGCATCCAGATATTTTGTGATGCTGCGCTGAAACAACAAGCTCCAGGTAAAGTTTTTGTCCGGTTGAAGTCCTTCCAGCATTTGAAAAGCCACGGGTGAAAAAGCACTTCCGGTAAAATCATTGGAAATAAAGTTGAATTCGCCATTGATAGAATAGCTTTCGGCTTTGTTAAATGTGAATTGTGCACCCAATTTTTGTTGCATTAAAAGTTCACGTTCACCCAACAGGTTTTCTTTGTTTGTATATTGATACAAAATCGAAAACTGCGCATTTTCAGAAAACAGATAAGAAATTTTAGGTGCTAAATCATAACTCTCAATTCTAAAATTGCGCTGTTCAAAATTTTCTGATGTTGTTCTATTTTCACTAAACTGAGTTTTAAAATTGGCCAGCCAACTGTTCGCAAATTTGTGTGTAAAATTAAACTGGTGAGCAGTAAGCGCGTTTCTTTGTAAACCCACTGAAAGTAAATTTTCAGATTTGGAATCAGTAAATGTATAACTTGTTGTGTAATGTTGGCGTCCTCTATTAAAGAAAAGAATATTCCTGAAATTTAAAGCCAAACCCAACTGGTTTTCCTCACCACTCGCAAATGGATTGATGTCAAAAGAGCTACCTTCCCTTCGGGTTTTTCGGTCTATTAAATAGGTGGTTTGGTTG
>NZ_JCBCCK010000102.1:0-9761 GCF_059864935.1 Planktosalinus sp. | reverse complement strand
TTGAAAACGCCATCAAAACATTGGGTTAAAAATAGGCTGTAGCACCCACGGTTAATAGGCTGCTGTGTCCTTTAAAATTATTTTTCTCAAGGTTTTGGCTGTTTAGCTTATTCAACATGTTTGTTACTCCATATTGATACTGTCCAAAAAGTCTAATATTCTTAAACCCGACAGTTAAACCTCCGGCAAGATGAAAGTTTGCCATAGAAATATTTTCCATGTCAATTGCCCTTAAAGCGGTGTAGCCGTCAATAATATAATTTTCATAACGTTTATCTTCAAGGGTAAGCTTGCCGTTTATGTTTAAAATTGGTCCGGCCTCAATACTCAAGTGTTCCCTGATTATTTTATATCCCCATAACACCGAGATTTGTGCAGACTGAAGGTTGTAGTCTAAATCTCTTTTTTGACCACCAACCGGAGTGCTTGAAGCCGAAATTGCGGTTTTTGTATCATAAAAAGCAATACCATAAATCAGGTCGAAGTTGTTGTAAACATTCCCTCTCATCTGAAATCCAAACATATAGCTTTCCCTTTTATCTGTGGTAAAATCTGAGGTTTGAATTTTATAAGATGTAAGTCCTGCAGACACACCTATTACATTGAATTCTTTAAAGTTTTTTTGGGCTTTTACCTGAGCATTTACCGCTAAGATAAAAACACAAATAAGAGTGAGAATTTTTTTCAAAATCAATAATTTAAAATGCGTCCAAATGTAAACTTAATTTTCGTAAATTGAAGCTTCAAAAAAACCAAGAAATTATGACAAACATTTTTATTATTATAGGATTGGTCATCCTTTTTTTATTGATTATGGGGACCTTTTTTATGGTGAGACAACAAACGTCTGCGATAGTGGAACGCTTTGGAAAATTTACCAGCGTTAGGAGCTCAGGTTTACAGCTTAAAATTCCTTTGGTTGACCGGGTAGCCGGAAGAATCAACTTGAGGGTACAACAGCTTGACGTAATAGTAGAGACAAAAACAAAAGATGATGTTTTTGTTAAGCTTAAAGTATCAGTGCAGTTTAAAGTTATTGAAGACAATGTATACAATGCATTCTACAAGCTGGAATATCCACACGATCAAATCACCTCTTATATTTTTGATGTAGTGCGTGCTGAAGTGCCTAAACTAAGGCTGGATTACGTTTTTGAACGTAAGGACGACATCGCCAATGCCGTTAAAAAAGAGCTGAACGAAGCAATGACCCGCTACGGTTATGATATCATCAATACCCTAATCACAGATATTGATCCTGACCAGCAGGTGAAAAATGCCATGAACCGCATCAATGCCTCTGAACGCGAAAAGACTGCCGCAGAATTTGAAGCAGAAGCACTGCGTATTAAAATTGTAGCAAAAGCCCGTGCAGAAGCTGAAAGCAAGCGACTTCAAGGGCAAGGAATTGCGGATCAAAGACGTGAAATAGCACGTGGACTTGAAGAAAGTGTCAATGTTTTAAACAACGTTGGGATTAATTCCCAGGAGGCATCGGCGCTGATAGTTGTAACACAGCATTATGACACGCTGCAATCATTGGGAGAAGAAACAAATTCAAATTTGATTTTATTGCCCAACTCACCTCAGGCGGGTAGCGACATGCTTAACAATATGGTGGCTTCTTTCACTGCTTCAAACATGATTGGAGAACAAATGAAAAAGGACAAAACAGTTCAAAACAAAAAAGAAGGAGGGTCAAATCCTAAAAAACCAATGGAAAGAAATGAATAGAACATACAAAAAAGCCCGAAAATTTTCGGGCTTTTTTTTGATTGTTCATTTTCTGCCAAACGGTAGAAGTTTGTGTATTATCCTGCCATAAAGAATTTTCCTCACTAAGGATAAGCCTAAGTCAATAGCCAAATTGGTAGGCGAGACCGCGTCCTTTATCAAGGTCACGTTCTGTTTAATTTTCTCTTTATCAATCTGGGTCTGAAGTTTGTAAATTTCAAGTTCTCGATCAATTTCTTTAAACGAGCTGTATGATTTAATTTTAGTCATTAAAAAAGGTTTTAGAGGTGCTTCTTAATACTAATTTTTCCAGTTGTTTTTTTCCAAAAATCACAACCAAAATAAAAATAAAAACATAGAATCCTGCAACAACAAAAAACCCGTTGCTAATGTTTCCAATGCTTTCTCCTATGAGATAAGCTGCACCAAACGAAACAAAAAACAGAAACAAAAGAGCAATACCCCCCAACAAAGAAAGTCTTAGAACCGATACAAGCAACTTGGTGGTTTTTTTGTAGATATTGAGTGAATGGTAATCTATCGTGTTTTTAATGTAGGACTCTAGGTTTTCCTGAACATCTTCAACGTTGTCGGTTATTTTTTCAAACACTTTAAATGATTTTGGTTAGTATTAATAGTCCGTTAGCTTACTTCTTCTGTAACTTTGAGTTTTGCTTTCTCAAATCCTCTAGCTTTTCTTCCAATGCTTTCAAAACATCATCGGCTTTATAGCTTGCGTTAGAGATGGTGTCTTCAAGCTTCTCTTCGAAACTTAATCTCGCGGCACTGGCTTTTTGTCCTAAAGCATCAGTTGTTTCCTTTAATTTTTTTGAAAGTTCCTTTTGAGCCTTTTTAGCGCTTTTACTGATGTTATCTCTTGTTTTTGATCCTTTTTCAGGTGCATATAAAATTCCAATACCGGCTCCAATAGCTGCTCCGGTTAAAAGCGCTAGGAGTGTTTGTCCTGTGTTATTTGCCATAATTTTAAATTTTTAAATGTTATTAGATTTATTATACGACAAGATACAAAGAATACCACCGCCCCTTTGTTAATAACCGGTTAATAATTAATGGCTTAATCTTAAATATTTAACACTTTTAATCTCTCTTTGTTCCCCAGGAGTCGCGCAAGCCTACTGTTTTATTAAAAACCAGTTTGTTTGGAGAGCTTTCCTTGTCAACAGCAAAATAGCCTATGCGCTGAAACTGATATACTTCTTCGGACCCAGATTCAATTAGAGAGGGTTCTACATAACCTGTTGTGATCTGAAGTGAATCCGGGTTTATAAATTCCATAAAGTCTTTTTCTTTATTGGTGTCGGGAGAATCTACAAGAAAAAGGCGATCATAAGCCCTTATTTCTGCGGGAACTGCATGTTGAATAGAAACCCAGTGCAAAGTGCCTTTAACTTTGCGTTGTGAAGATTCCGTGCCACTTCCGCTCCGTGAATCGGGATCATAGGTACAATGAATTTCTGTAATATTTCCATCGGTGTCTTTAACCACGCTTTCCCCTTGAATGATATAGGCGTTTTTTAGACGCACCTCTTTACCAATTGAAAGCCTGAAGAATTTTCGGTTGGCTTCTTCTTTAAAGTCTTCCCTTTCAATATAAAGTTCACGGGAAAAGGGAACCTTTCTATTTCCTGCGCTTTCGTCCTCAGGATTGTTTTCGGCTTCAAGCCACTCTTCTTTACCTTCAGGATAATTAGTGATAACGAGTTTAACAGGATCTAAAACCGCCATTACTCTGGGAGCAACTTTGTTTAAATCTTCTCTAACACAAAATTCGAGGTGTGCTACATCCACAAGATTGTCCCTTTTTGCAATTCCAATACTGTTAGCAAAATTCCTGATGGAAGCAGGGGTATACCCTCTACGCCTCATACCTGAAATGGTGGGCATTCTGGGGTCGTCCCATCCTGAGACAACGCCATCCTGTACAAGACGCAACAGTTTACGCTTGCTAACAACCGTATGGCTGACGTTTCTTCGGGCAAATTCGCGTTGTTTAGGTCTTACTAAGGTTTCATCATATATCTGGTCTAAAAACCAGTCGTAAAGTTCTCTGTGTGGTAAAAATTCAAGAGTACACAATGAGTGTGAGACTTGTTCTACATAATCACTTTCGCCGTGGGCCCAGTCATACATCGGGTAAATGTGCCAACTATCGCCGGATCTGTGATGGTGTTTATGAAGCACACGGTACATCACAGGATCACGCATCAGCATATTGGTTGATGCCATATTGATTTTGGCGCGCAACACATGCTCACCCTCGCCCACTTCGCCATTTTTCATTTTTTCAAATAGAGCCAGGTTTTCTTCAACTGAGCGCTTTCTGAAGGGGCTTTCTTTCCCGGGTTCTGTTGGGGTGCCTTTTTGTTCGGCAATTTGCTGAGAGGATTGTGAATCTACATAGGCTTTTCCGCTCTTTATCAGAAGTACGGCCCATTCGTACATCTCTTGAAAATAATCAGATGCGTAACATTCTTTGTCCCACTTAAACCCTAGCCATTCTACATCTTTTTTGATAGCATCGACATACTCCTGTTCTTCTTTAGCCGGATTGGTATCGTCAAATCTCAAATTTACCGGTGCGTTGTATTTTAATCCCAGTCCAAAATTCAAACAAATGGATGTAGCATGCCCAATGTGTAAATAACCATTGGGTTCAGGCGGGAATCGAAAACGCAGTTTGTCTTTCGGGAAGCCGCTTTTTAAATCGTCTTCTATAATATGCTCAATAAAATTGAGTGATTTTTCTTCTGTGGACATAGTTTAAATTTGAAGCGCAAAGGTATTAAAATTATAAGTTTATGTTGACGTAAAGCAGTTGCAAGTTATATCTTTGTAATGAATTAAAAAGATTTGAATTGGGAATCATCCGTCTTAAAAAAATTAAAGTGTATGCCTTTCATGGTTGCCTGATAGAAGAGGGCCGTATTGGTTCTGAATATCTGGTAGATTTAAAAGTGAAGGCCAGCCTTGCAGAAGCCTCGAACACTGATGAACTAAGGGATACCGTTGATTATGTTCGCCTGAATAAGATTGTTAAGGAAGAAATGGCCGTGCGTTCAAAACTGCTCGAACATGTTGGGAAACGAATTATTGAAAGAATTTTCAGTGAGCTTTTATTGGTCAATGAAGTTAAGGTAAAAGTTTCAAAGGTCAACCCGCCCATTGGTGGCAATGTTGCCGAAGTGGTAGTAGTTATGAAAGCAAAACGCTAAATCGTTAATTTAGATAGTAATTGAATTTAAATTTTTTTACATTTGCTGACTCTTAGATAGAGATTCCCTCCCGATAGCTATCGGGATTCGCGGGTATTATTGGGCATCGTGGCCGAGGGGCTAGGCACCGGTCTGCAAAACCGACTACTCCGGTTCGAATCCGGACGATGCCTCAAAACAAAGTAAAGCTCCTTCAATAAAAATTGAAGGAGTTTTTTTTATATCGTTGGAATTCTCTTTTCGATTTGAGTTTCAAACGTTCCGTTAATTTGTTTTGGTAAAATGCCCTTGATTAACAACACGGCACCGGATACAATAATAATTATGCTTATAACCCTTTTGACACGATAAATTCTATAGGGAGTCAGTTTTTTGTTAAGTTTTTTAGCGGCCAGTATTTTGAAAATATCTATTACAAAATAGGTTGCTAAAATTGCTCCAAAAAAAGAAGTTATGCGTTTAGTGTCCATTTCTAATTGAGGCCCAAAAACGATTAATATCCCCAACCAAAACCCTAACACACCTATATTGATGAAATTGAGAAAAAAACCTTTAATAAAGAGTTCGATGTAATTGTTTTTTTTAATAATAACAATCGTAGGGTCATCCTGAAGTTGGTAGTTTTTCTTGTTTTTGATTAACGAAATAATCCCATAAGTAACTAAAAGCACGCCTCCAAAAATGAACAAGGCGGGATCATCTTTGATTTTTTCAAGCAATTGACTGGTACTGAAATAGGCAATAAAAATAAATACAATATCGGCAAAAATAACCCCAAGGTCTAACGCAATGGCAGCCCTTACTCCTTTAACCGCAGCTGTTTCAAGAAGAATAAAAAATACCGGACCAATTAAAAATGCAAGAAAAATTCCTAAAGGAATTGCAGCTATTAAATCTTCAATCATAGATTTTGTCTGTAAAACAAATGTAGCTATTATTGATTTATTTAAAAAAATCTATCTTTCAACTTCTGCCCTACTACCTATAAGTGTGAAATCGAGCTGTTTTTTTACCAAATCGGCTTGTTTTACTTTAACATAAACTTCATCGCCCAATTGATAAACTTTCTTATTTCGGCTACCAATAACCGCAAAATCTTCTCTGTTGAAAGTGTAATGGTCGTCACGAAGTTCGCGTAAACTCACCATGCCCTCACATTTGTTTTCAATAATTTCAACATAAATTCCCCATTCTGTTACTCCGGAAATAACCCCCAGGAAATCCTGTTCTTTATGATCAATCATATATTTCACCTGCATATACTTAATACTATCCCGTTCTGCACTGGATGCCAGGTTTTCCATATCGCTGGAATGGCGACATTTTTCTTCATACACTTCTTCTTTTTGAGAAGGCTTTCCATCGATATACATTTGTAGTAAACGATGTACCATTACATCAGGATAACGTCTTATGGGCGATGTAAAATGAGAATAATAATCAAATGCCAACCCATAATGACCAATATTTTGAGTGGAATATTCGGCCTTACTCATACTTCTGATAGCTAAAGTATCAATAAGGTTTTGTTCTTTTTTTCCTTTTACATCCACCAACAATTTATTTAATGAGGTATTGGTTGATTTTCTGTCCTTGGTGTTTATTTTGTAACCAAATTGCTTGATAATGCCGGATAGTGCGGCCAGTTTTTCATCATTGGGCTCATCATGAACCCTGTATATAAATGTTTTCTTCTGGGATTGTTTTCCAATAAATTCAGCCACCTTTTTATTAGCAAGCAACATAAATTCTTCAATGAGGTGATTGGTATCTTTACTTTCTTTAAAGTACACTCCAGTAGGGTTACTTTTATCATCCAAAATAAATTTTACTTCTACCTTATCAAAAGAAATGGCCCCGTTTTGCATGCGTCTTCTACGCATGCTTTTTGCAAGCTTATTTAATATTCTTATTGCTGCAACAACACTTTCTTTTGCATGGTAACTTTCTCCGGTAAGTGAAATATGTGGCGGTATTTCTCCTTTTCCTGTTTCAATAATGTGTTGAGCTTCTTCATAAGCAAAACGAGCATCACTGTAAGTCACTGTTCTTCCAAACCATTGTTTTTTTATATCTGCTTTTTCATTGATTTCAAAAACGGCTGAAAAGGTAAATTTTTCTTCATTGGGTCTGAGAGAACATGCAAAATTAGATAATACTTCAGGCAACATTGGTACCACCCTGTCAACAAGATAAACTGAAGTGGCCCGTTCATAAGCTTCGTCATCTAAAATGGTATCGGGTTGTACATAATGGGAAACATCGGCTATATGGATGCCTATTTCATAATTACCGTTTTCTAAAACCTGAAAACTTAATGCGTCATCAAAGTCTTTGGCATCTGCAGGGTCAATCGTGAAGGTTAGTACATCACGCATATCCCTGCGTTTTTTTATTTCATTTTCATCAATTGACGTATCTATACTTTTCGCAAATTTTTCAACTTCTTCCGGAAAATCATAAGGTAATCCATACTGTGCCAATATGGAATGTATTTCTGTATTGTGCTCTCCCGGTTTTCCTAACACTTTAATTATAGATCCGAAGGGTGAATCTGCTTTTTCAGGCCATTCATCAATTCTTACCAATACTTTATCGCCTTGTTGTGCTTTTCCAATTTTGTCTTTGGACACAAATATATCAGTATACATTTTGACTTCACTGGTGGCTACAAAAGCAAAATTTTTCTGTATATCAATTACTCCAACAAACTCCGTTTTATTTCTTTTAATAATGTTGGTTATCTCTCCTTCAAGCGTTGCATTTTTTCTTCTTTTGTAGATATATACTTCCACTTCGTCTCCATGAAATGCTTTGTTTATATTTTTACTGTTTACAAATACATCATCTTCAAGACCATCTACAATTACATAACCTTGACCCCTGGTGGTCATATCCAGTTTTCCTGTGTGATACTGATTGCCTTTTTTAATACGGTATTGACCCCTATCAGTTTCTTCAATTTGTTGTTTTCCCTGAAGATCTTTCAGTTGTTTGATTATTTGATTTCTGCTGCTTGCATCATCAAAACCCAGCTTAGCTGAAATTTGTTTGTAATTAAAAGTATTTGTTGGGTTTAACAGTAATATTTTTAAAATGCTTTCAGCGAGGTTGGGTATCTTATTATTGGAGTTTTTTCTTCTTTTCTTTGCAGACATGCAATACATTTTTATTTGTTGTTAAAATTACGCCATTCTTATGAAAATTAGTAGTTTTCAACGTAAAGTTTTCTTAAATTGGTGTTACATCAATTTTAAAAGAACCTATAGGATGAAAAATTTTGTTGTAGCAGCTGTGTTTACTTATTCTTATGAGTTTGCAGTTTTGAGGCTGATTCTCGAGCACAAATCTATTTCCCACTTTTTTCAAAACGAAACGATGTTAAATATTCTACCTTTCCATTCTCATGCCCTTGGCGGAATAAGACTCCTTGTTCATCCTGACGATCTTGACGAGGTTCTTCAAATTATTGACGATTTAAAATACAATAAAAATTTAAATAAAGTTTAGGTTATCAACAACATATAAAATAATTCATATTTTTATTTAAATTTTAAAAAAGAAATGGTGATGGTTATTGCTTGTTCATATGTGGAATAATTTTTTTTAGATTTGTTTTGAAATTAAGATATAAGCAACTTTCAACCCTTTATCAACAACTTATCTGAGTAAATTATAGCTGATTTTTAGCTGAGTATCTATTTCAATTAACAGTTGTCAACAACATAATTTAACTTATTTATTTTAATATTTTAATTGTTATTTTTTGTTGAAATAGGATTGTTTTTTGCTCATAAATATGATGTAAAAATGAATATATAAATTAGGTTAAGAAATAAATTTTTACATATTGAAAAATAGAATGACATCACCAACTTTAGTTTTAGATTTTAGAACACAATTTATAAACAATTCCCCTTAAGATATAATTAACTAAAAATTAATGACTTATAAATTAAAATTAACAAACCAAATTATAGTGGTTAATAAGCTTGGTTTTGTAATTTTGTATAAACAATAAACACAATGAAAATAGCAATTGGAAACGATCATGCCGGCACTGAATACAAATTTGCCATTCTTAATTATTTAGAAGAAAAAGGAATAGAAGTAATCAACCACGGAACCAACGAGGAAACAAGTGTTGATTACCCGGATTTTGTTCATCCGGTTGCAAAAGCCGTTGAAAATAAAGAAGTAGATTTTGGAATATTGCTTTGCGGAAGTGCGAATGGTGTGTCAATGACGGCAAATAAGTACAAAAATATTAGAGCTGCTCTATGCTGGAATAAAGAAATAGTAGAACTTTCCCGACAACACAACAATGCAAATATTCTTTGCATTCCTTCACGTTTTACTGCAAAAGCCCAGACGTTGGAAATGGTAAAAATTTTTTTAGAAACTCCTTTTGAAGGAGGAAGGCACCAAAGCAGAGTAGATAAGATTTCTTGTAAATAATTCTTCCCTTATGGGACATCAACATAACCACCATAAATCTGCACAGGTTAAGGGAACCAACCTTTTTATTTCCATATTATTAAATGTTTTAATTACCGTTGCCCAGGTAATTGGTGGTTTTGTTTCAGGTAGTTTAGCTTTATTGTCTGACGCACTTCATAATTTTACTGATGTACTCTCTCTATTAATAAGTTATATAGCGAATATACTTGCCAAACAAAAAGCTTCACCTAAACGCACCTTTGGTTATAAAAGAGCAGAAATTATTGCAGCTTTTGTAAATTCATCAGTACTTATTATAGTTGGTTTTATTCTCATTATTGAAGCAATTGAACG
>NZ_JCBCCK010000281.1:0-1782 GCF_059864935.1 Planktosalinus sp. | reverse complement strand
ATTATAGATATAACTGGGTCAAATTTTGCCTCTGCGGGCAACGTTGTGACCATAGGAGGTGTAACGGCAGCGCTTGTTAGCCAGTCGACAACACTAATCAGAGCTACGGTTCCGGCAGGTATTTGTGATGGAGACATTGTTGTGACGGGTTGTGGGCTTTCATCGACTGCATTTGGATATACAGTTCCGGCACCTTTGATAACCAGTATCAATCCTGTGGAACTCGTTGGAGGAAATAACGTCACTATTCAGGGATCCGGTTTTTCTACAACAGGAAATTCGGTAACTATTGGTGGCATTTCAACAAGTATAGTTAGTGAGTCAGATGTACAAATTGTAGCAACTGTGCCTTTTGGTCTATGCCAGGGAAATATTGTGGTTACAAATGATTGTGGTGAAGTATCTAATGCTATGAATTACACGGTTCCGACACCTGTGATAAATAGTATCAATCCATCCGTGCTGATAGCAGGGGCGACTGTAGATATAGCCGGGTCAAATTTTGCCTCTGCGGGCAACGTTGTGACCATAGGAGGTGTAACGGCAGCGATTGTCAGCCAATCGCCAACACTTATTGTAGCTACTGTTCCTGCAGGCATTTGTGATGGAGACATTATTGTGACAAGTTGTGGGATTCCATCCGCTCCTTTTGGATATACGGTTCCGCCTGACAACGCAGGAACAGTTAGTGGTTCATCACCTTTATGTATTGCTGGAACTACCACATTTACATCAGACGGTGATTCCGGTGGAAGCTGGTCAACTTCAGATTCAAATGTAGCTGACGTTGATGCCATCACTGGTGAGGTAACTGCAATTGGAGCAGGAACTGCAAATATTATTTATACGATTAGTTCCGGTTGTGGAAGTCCAGTAAGTGCTCAGGCGAGTGTAACTGTGAGTCCTAATGCCAATGCAGGCACAGTTAGTGGTTCATCACCTTTATGTATAGGTGCAACCACCACATATTCAACAAATGGTGATACCGGTGGAAGCTGGTCATCCTCAGATACAGATGTAGCAGAGGTTAATGCCAGCACGGGTGAAGTTACTGCAATTGGGGCAGGAACAGCAAATATTATTTATACGATTAGTTCAGGTTGTGGAACTCCTGTGAGTGCACAGGCTAGTTTGACCGTGAATCCTGATCTCAGCGCAGGTACTATTAGTGGCCCGGCTGCAATTTGTGTTGATGATGTTAAATCTTATACCTCAAATGGTGACACAGGGGGTACCTGGTCATCATCAAATATTTCAGTCGCTACTGTAAATGCAGCAACAGGAGAAGTCACAGCAGTAAGTAACGGTTCTACGACGCTTACTTATACCATAGCATCCGGTTGTGGAGCACCACAGGAAGCTACTTTTGTTGTAACCGTCAACGAACTACCAAACAATACTAATGCTACAAACGCATTTACAGGTACTACCATTTGCTTGGGGGATGATGCTATTTTGCGTTTTATAGCTGATAACGATACTTTTGTCGCTCCTTATGAAATAGAATACACAGACGGTACGAACACCTGGACTCAATCAATTGCTACAGCTGGAGAGGAAAGTTTTATCGTTCCTGTAGCACCCACGTCAACAACAACAACTTACACACTTCTTTCCATTACCAATGGTAACGGTTGTGTACGGACATCCGGATTTGGTAAATCCACTGCTCGGATTACAGTGCGTCAAATGGCAAATGCATCTATCAGTGGTGATGCAACAGTTTGTAAAGACGACCCGGCCAACATTACTTTTACAAGACTTACAACAGGAACAAGCGCA
>NZ_JCBCCK010000378.1:0-1974 GCF_059864935.1 Planktosalinus sp. | reverse complement strand
ATTTTTCTTGCTGTCTCACTCAACTCCTGTAGGGAAAAAGAAGAAAACAAAACAGAAACAGAACAGCTAATTGATGAGATGAGTAGAGAAGGAGCAGATGTTAAATACAAAGAAACTGAGGATGGCTCAAAATTAATTATGGAAACCGACGACAAAAAAGTCAAGATATTGACAGATGAAGACGGAAATACCACAAAAGTAAAAATCAAAGATACATCTGACGACGACAATTAAGGAAATGATTTATTTTTTAAAAACGGTTCTGAAATAGAGCCGTTTTTTTTTTATTTATATTTACCAAAAAATAATTTAATCAACTATTATGATGAAAAATTTAATTGTATTTATTTTACTTGTGGGTCTCATTTCCTGTGGGGAAAAAAAACAAGAAGAAGTTTCACAAGAGTGGGATGTAAGTGTTGAACACCTTGAAAGACACATTAAAGAATTGGCATCAGATGCTTATATGGGCAGAAAACCTATGACCATTGGTGAAGAACTCACAGTAGCCTATCTTGAAAAAGAATTACAAGAAATTGGAGTTGCCCCTGCCAATAACGGTTCATATCTTCAGGATGTTGCTTTAATCACAGTCAACTCAGTGCCTGATGAACAAATTACTTTAACCGGAGGTGAACCCCCCCTTACACTGAATAGAGGAGAGGATTATGTGGTTTTTTCTCAACTCATTCAAGATGAAATAAAAGTTGAAGATGCCGAGTTTGTGTTTTGTGGGTTCGGAATTGTAGCCCCGGAATATGATTGGAACGATTATGAAGGCATTGATATGACCGGAAAAATCGCAGTGGTGATGGTCAATGATCCCGGGTACTATCTTCAAGACGAAGACATGTTTACCGGAAACGCTATGACTTATTATGGCCGCTGGACATACAAATATGAAGAAGCCGCAAGACAAGGAGCAGCAGGTATAATTATCATTCACGAAGATGCAGCAGCTGGCTATCCTTGGGGTGTTGTTCAGGGCTCTTGGTCAGGATCAAAATCGCAGTTGGATTTGCCTGAAGGGACAGTAAAATATGCTCCTTTGCAAGGTTGGATTACATCAAATGTTGCCAAACAACTTTTTGATCAAGCCGGTAAGAATCAGGAAGAATTATTTGAAAGTGCTAAAAATGCAGATTTTAAACCAACTCCACTTGGAATAAAAACAAACGTAACAATGAAAAATACATTTGAGCGCGGCACTTCGCCAAACGTAATTGGTATTATAGAAGGGAAAGGAAGACCTGATGAATACATCATTTACACAGCCCACTGGGATCACCTTGGCGGTGAAGACCCCAATGACAGCAGCACAATTTACAATGGTGCAGTAGATAACGCAACAGGAACAGCAATGCTTCTCGAAATAGCAAGAGCTGTAATGGAAAGGGATGAGCCTTTAGAAAGGTCAATGGTTTTCTTGTTTGTAACCGCAGAAGAGCAAGGCTTGTTAGGCTCTGCTTATTATGCTGCCAACCCCATTTTTCCAACAAATAAAACTGTAGCTAATATGAATATTGATGCTGTATACCCTTATGGACCTACAAACGATTTATTGGTTGTAGGGCATCATCAAAATGATTTAGCAGATTGGGCCGAAGATATTGTTGCTTCTCAGGAAAGATATATTTTGCCTGATCAAGAAGCTGAAAAAGGGTTCTACTACCGCTCAGACCATTTCAATCTTGCTAAAGTAGGTATTCCTGCAATGTATGCCAGTGGCGGAACAGACCTAAGGGAAGGTGGAAAAGAAGAAGGCATAAGACTGCGCACAGAATACAACCAAAAATATTACCACAAACCAGGCGATGAGTACAATCCCGAAATCTGGAATATGGGAAGCATTGCACAGGATGCCGAGTTTTACTTTAGACTGGGCGTGAAAATAGCAAACATTCAAGACTGGCCACAGTGGAGTGAAAACTCAGAGTTTAGAGCCGTAAGGGAAAAGGATTTGAAAAAATAAAA
>NZ_JCBCCK010000092.1:0-2906 GCF_059864935.1 Planktosalinus sp. | reverse complement strand
ATAAGCTCCTCCAGTTCCATATCTTTTTCAATTTCGATTTCAGCTATGGAATCATTTTCCGTTTGTTCTTTGCAGCCAAAGACTATTATTACAGCCAGTGATAAACACAATAAATATTTCATATCAGTCAGGTTTGTGGTTTACAATATTACGGTTCATTCCGCCAAAAATAAAATAGTGAAAGGGTGGATAAATTTTACAGTTTTCTACAAATCCTCAATCTGCGTGGGTGCATTATCTATTTTATAATTGATAAGCTTTTGAAAAAAACGGTGTGTGGTCTTGTCAGTTGCACTCACTTTTACAAAATAGTGGTCTTTGTAAACACTGTATTCTTCGGCTTTGCCTTTATAAATGTTTAGTTTGTAGAAGGGAATTACAAGTGCGTAACTTTCAAGCAACGACCGAAATCCCAAAATGATGCCTTTGGGTCGCATTTCAATATGACAAACATTGCGATTGTTGTCCAGTATAAGCAAGTTGTGAATTTCGAGACTACTGGAGTTGATAAAGAGTTTTGGCGAACCAATGCCGTTCATTTTGATGCGTTCCACCAAAGGAAAGGGTTTGCCAACTTCGGCATCTATTTTTTTTGTGGTTTCGGAATTGTTGTAAGTGACGTTGAGCAGCATTTTTGTTTTAAAAATACGAAAACATTGGGTATTAAACGTTAAGAAAATACTAAGTGCTTACTCTTTATCCTTACTTTTAAAGGTATATTTAATTACAATTTTTGGTTTAGAGTCTGAAGTTGTTACTTGATCCGGTTCTTTTTCTTCTTTAGGTGTCCCCACAAAGTTACCGTTTTCGTCAAATTGTTTCATAAAAGCATCTTCTTCTTCATTGTAGTCTTCATGTTCCCATGCATAAAGTTTTGGCTTTTCAATTTTAGTTTTGAAAAGCAAGGCAAATAAAAACCCGGTAATCAATCCGGCGAGATGACCTTCCCAGGAGATTCCCTCTTCTATCGGAAACACATACCACAGCAGGCTTCCGTAAACAAAAACTATGATAAGAGACAGGGCCATTAACCTGTAATATTTTGATAACGCCCCTTTAAAAAACAGAAATGAAACGAGCATATATACTATCCCACTGGCACCAATATGGTATGACTGTCTTCCAATTGTCCAGGTAATCAATCCTGTTAGTAAGACGCCAAAAAACAACACTCGCCAACTGTCTTTTTTGTAGAAATAAAACAATGCCGTGCTTAAAACCAAAAGCGGGATACTATTATTAAACAAGTGTTTAACACTTCCGTGAATAAACGGGCTGAACAGTATTCCTTTGAGACCCTCCACCGTTCGCGGATAAACTCCCCAAGAATTGAAGATTACGCTAAAGCGAATCTCAAACCAATAAACCAACCAAATTGTCAAAACAAAAAGTATGGGGTAACCGATTGTGCCGGTGTTAAACGTAAAGGGATTGTCTATTTTTTTCATAAATACCCGCGAATGCGGGTATCTCTTAAAGTGTGCCCGCAATTAATTGTTTAGTTGGATTCCCAAAAACTCTGCCGTGATAAATATACTGAAAATGTGGCAGTCCTCACCCCTAACCCCTCTCCAAAGGGGAGGGGAACTTAGACGAAAAGATTTTATATGATAGTAAAAAACAATAACTTTACACCATGAATATTCCACTGGCAGAACGCATTAGACCTAAAACACTTGATGAGTATATCAGTCAGCGTCATCTTGTGGGTGAAACGGGCGTTCTCACCGCTAAAATCAAGCAAGGCATCGTGCCCTCAATGATTTTATGGGGTCCTCCCGGAACCGGGAAAACAACGCTTGCCAACATTATTGCCAATGAAAGCGGAAGACCATTTCACACACTCAGCGCTATCAGCAGTGGTGTTAAAGATGTGCGTGAGGTCATCGACAAAGCCAAAAAAGGTGACGGACTTTTCACTACAAAAAACCCCATACTTTTTATTGACGAAATTCACCGTTTCAGCAAATCTCAACAGGATTCGTTACTTGGGGCCGTTGAAAAAGGCTGGGTGACACTTATAGGTGCTACTACCGAAAATCCGAGTTTTGAAGTGATTGCCGCATTGTTGTCGCGCTGTCAGGTTTATATTTTAAAATCGTTTGAGAAAAAAGACTTGGAAGACCTGCTCACACGAGCAATGGAAAAGGATGAATTCCTAAAAAAGAAAAAAATAAAACTCAAAGAAACTGAAGCATTAATAAGACTTTCAGGAGGTGACGCCCGAAAATTACTCAACATTTTTGAGCTTGTCATCGATTCAGAACCCGGTGATAAAGTGACCATCACTAACGATATGGTGATGGAAAAAGCTCAACAAAAAACGGTGCGTTACGACAAAACCGGTGAGCAGCATTATGACATTATTTCGGCATTTATTAAATCCATTCGCGGAAGCGACCCCAATGCAGCTGTCTACTGGCTGGCAAGAATGATTGCCGGTGGTGAGGATGTAAAATTTATTGCGCGCAGATTGCTTATCTTAGCATCTGAAGATATTGGGAACGCAAACCCCACAGCTTTGGTGATTGCAAACAACACATTTCAGGCGGTGACGACCATTGGTTATCCCGAGTCGCGCATCATTTTGAGTCAGTGTGCCATTTATCTGGCCACTTCGCCCAAAAGCAATGCAAGCTACAAGGCCATTAATGAGGCTCTTGAGGCCGTTCAGAAAACAGGTGATTTGGAAGTGCCGCTTTCGATAAGAAATGCGCCTACCAAGTTAATGAAAGAATTGGGTTATGGTGACAACTATCAATATGCCCATAATTATGAAGGCAATTTTGTGTCGCACGAGTTTTTACCGAAAGAAGTTTCAGGAACTGCCTTTTATGAGCCGGGGAATAATGCTAAAGAAAATGCGTATCGGAATTATTTGAAGTCACTTTGGAAAAATAAGTATG
>NZ_JCBCCK010000090.1:0-9165 GCF_059864935.1 Planktosalinus sp. | reverse complement strand
CCCCTCTTTTTAGAGGGGAGGTTTATTTTTCTAATATATGCAAATACTCAAAAGTAGCATCTGCTTTGTGGTTTCTGTTTTCGGTTTTGTCGGCTTTAAAGCGTTGGTATTTTTTTGTTATTAAGGTGTATTTCCCATAGCGTTTCAAGATGGTTTTTACTTCTTCTTCGGTCATTAAGCCTTCATTGTTGTAACTTAAAAACACATATTGAAATTGAGCATTTTTAATGAGCTCTTCAAATGATTTGGCGACTTCTCCTTTACGGCAATAATTGCTTTTTTCATAGCTGCGCAATCCGGTTTTGCCTTGTGGCACAAAGGTATCATATTTTGCGATGGTATTCAAGAGATGATAATTAGCCCCATATTGCCGGGCATTGTAAGGCGGGTCGAGATACAAAACATCACCACTGATTTTTTTTATCAGCGTGTTGGAATCTTCCTTAAAAACCTGATGTGAATTCTCCGTCACATCAAAACGGGCGGGCTCAAGAAGTAGTGTTTTTGCTGCAGATTTTTTAATGTGTTTTAAATAGGCACCATAAACCGAAGCTGTATTGGCCACCTTGTCTGCACTTTTGATAAGCGATGCCAACAGGAAATAATACATATTGGAATTGATGATATTTGAAGATTTTAATTCCTCGATACGTGTTCGGATGGAATCTATTTTTTGGCCGTTTTCCATTGAAAAATAAAGCCGCCCGGCGGAACCTCCTTCGCTGTAATTCTCAAAAATAAATCCTTTTTTTCCGGGAAGTTGATTCAGTTCTTCAATTATTGATTGATAATCCAAAGGCAAATGATTGCCAATGTAATTTTGAAGCAACACATAGCTGTAAAACTCAATATCATTGGCGATGACTTGTTTCACCAGCGGTTTGAAATTTCTGCCCACGGCCCCGGTGCCGGCAAAAAGGTCGCAGAAAACAATTTCATCAAGTGGGTTTTTTACCACTTGCGAGATATTTTCAAGTATCCATGGGTTGAGTTTGTGTTTGGAACCGATGTAATTCATTGAGTCACCCAGATAATGTCTGAAAGGGCTTTTTTATTGTTGGGAAAATTTAGTTCAGTCAACTGACTTTCGCCAAAATTAGCAACATATTCTGAAATGGCGTTGTGAAGCAGGGAAATTTCTGCTTTTAGTTTCCAATGATTACCGTCTTCTTTGTAAACAACCATAAAAAGACGGTTGGCAAAATGTTGGCGTTGCTGTTTGCTCTGCTCTTCATAAAACCAATAGAGGAGTTGCTCTTTATTGGCTTTCGCGAAAGCGAAATCTTTTCCAAAACCTTTCGGAAAAATGGAAGTTTTATGGTCAAACGGAATTTTGTTGATGGAAAAATCTACAAGTTTGTCTATAGAACTTTCAGCCGGAATTACTCCCGGAAGCGAACAAAAAATCTCCTCCACCGCCACCGAGCTCCAAAAGTTGTACCAGCGGTTAATGGTGTAATAAAACGCCTCTTCCTTGTTAAGGTTTTCATTTTTGACAAGTTGTGCAGTTGCTGAAATGAGGGCATCCCAATCAAGTATTTTATAGATAAAATTGGTGTATTGGTCCCAGCGGTCGTTTTGTTTGCGCAGCCATTTGTATTTGTAAGCCCAGCGCTTTTTTAACTGATTTTCTATGTTCAACAGCCTGTTGTTCATCACAAAAAGAAAATGGCAAATGGCATGAACAAAAACACCCATAACAGGATTTCTTTGAAGGTTTTATCTTCGGGAATTTCTATAAAATTAGTCGCAAACACAGCAAGCGGAAACGATAGATATATTAATTCAGAACCGTTTTTCTGTGGTGAAAACACCGGAATAAGCATGGCTGTCAATAACCCAAAAAGAATGAGTCGGGTAGATCTGATGTTTTTTTTGCTGCGCTGATTGATATTCGTATAAAAACTTCCCGTCATCCAAAGAATAAGTGCCAGCAGAAATGACAAAGGCATTAGAACTGAAAGTGTGTTGTAGTATGAAAAATCAAAACCGCTGCTGCCCACCCAGTCCAGCGGAAGGTAAAAAGCATTTTGAAAATATAGTGTAAACACATTGCTCAACATAATCACTACACCAAAACTCACTAAAGGAATAAAGTAGTGTTTGTAATTATCGCCCGATTCGAATATAATGTTCATATAAAGAATAAGAATAAATGCAAAAGCCCAAAAGTCAAAACAGGAAGCAACTGCAATCCATAGTGCGGCGTCAAAAATTTTCTTTTGGATATCTTTTTTGGTTTTAAGACTGATGATTCTCCGCAAGGCAAGGAGTATAAAAAAGTGTGCAATAAAAACATCGGGTCTTAAAAAAGTGTCGGGAAACACCGTGCAAAAAGCGGCAAAGAAAAAAATAACGAAAGTATTTTTTCTGGTGAGGTCATTTTTTCTGGTGATGAAATCTGCCAAAAGCATTGAAAACACAAATAAAACAAGAAGCACAACCTGAATGAAAAAATCTGTGATTGATAAAAAGAAGCTCCCTGACCTCAAACCGTAAGCCAAAAACACGAGCACCATAAAAACAGCAACCAGAAGGTAGTTAACGGGCTTTGATTTACTAAAAAAGCTGGTGAGCATAGAGTTGGGTTTGGTTTTTTGTGTGAAATATTATAGTTGTTGCATTCTCAATATTCATTTTATTGCCGTGATTGTGTATATTTGCAACAAGAAAATTTGACACATTTATTATCTACGTAAATATAAGAACTTATGAGTTTTAGAGCGTTTTTTGAAGGAATTGAATCAGTCACTGAAGCCATTTTAATAAACCCATTTGATGGAATTCGCGAACTTGAATTGTCCAATTGGTTTATTGCCAATGGTTTAAACTGGATTTTTCTAATCATTGGTTTAGTGGCGTTTTTTTACTGGATGAAAGAACTTAAAAATTATGACGAAGCCGGGACAGAAGATAAAACTTCAACTTCTCACACGTATTTAGGTTAACCCTCCCCGCTTCGTCGCTAAAGCTTTGAAGCGTAAGCGACCTAACCCCCTCCATACTTCGACTTCGCTCAGTAACCGGAGGGGGAAAGTTTCCTTAATCTATAAGTCGAACCCGATATCCCTTCTAAAATATTTCCTGTCAAAGTTGATGATCTCAGCATTTTGATAGGATTTTTTTATGGCTTTTTGCCAGTCCTCGTCAAGTGTCGTTATGGCAATGACCCGTCCTCCATTTGTAACAATTTTTCCTGCTTTAACTGTTGTTCCTGCGTGAAAAATGATGGAGCCTTCCGTATTTTCGATTCCTGTAATTTCCTTGTCCTTTTCATAGCCTTCGGGATAGCCGCCTGAAACCAGCATCACTGTTGTTGCTGCTCTTGCGTCAATTTCAAGAGTGACTTTATCAAGTTCTTTTTCATAAGCTGCCTTAAGCAATTCTGCAAGGTCGCTTTTTATTCTGGGGAGTACTACTTCGGTTTCGGGATCGCCCATTCGCACGTTGTATTCAATCACATAAGGTTCGTCATCTACTTTAATCAACCCGATAAATACAAAGCCTTTGTAATTCATCTGTCTCTTTTGGATGCCTTCAATGGTGGGTTTTACGATTTTCTCCTCAATCTTTTTCATCAAGACCTCATCGGCAAAAGGGACAGGCGAAACTGCTCCCATTCCTCCGGTATTTAGACCGGTATCACCCTCACCGATGCGTTTGTAATCTTTGGCTGTGGGTAATATTTTATAGTTTTTCCCATCGGTCAACACAAAAACTGAAAGTTCAATTCCTTTTAAAAACTGCTCAATAACCACGGTTTTACTTGCTGCTCCAAACTTTTCTTCAACCAGCATATGCTGTAGCTCTGCTTTGGCATCATTGGCGTTATTGTGAATAACAACCCCTTTCCCTGCAGCAAGACCATCTGCTTTTAGAACATAAGGCGGTGGCGTGCTTTCAATATATTGTAGGCCTTTGATGATTTCGTTTTTGGTAAAGCTTTGATAGGTAGCGGTGGGGATATTGAATTCCTTCATAAACACCTTGGCAAATTCTTTACTTCCTTCCAGTTTTGCCGCTTCCATTGAAGGGCCGATGATCATTGTGTTTTTTAGTTCCTCGTCATTTTGAAAAAAATCAACTATTCCATTTACAAGCGGGTCTTCAGGGCCAACAACCACCATTTCCACTTGATTTTTCAGAACAAAACTTTTAATTTTTTCAAAGTCGTTTACTCCAATGGCGACATTTTCAGCCAATTGTGCCGTGCCCGCATTTCCGGGAGCCACATACAGTTTGCTGCAAAGCGAACTTTCAGCCAGTTGATGTGCAAATGCGTGTTCTCTGCCTCCAGAACCTAAAATCAGTATGTTCATCGTGATATTTTTAAAGTTGGTATTGTGACTTCAAAAATAATTGTTTGTAACTTGTCCTACTAATTTTTTAGGGTGAATTTGTTTGATTTCACATTGCGTTTCAAAGGATTTCCTATCGGGGAAGCAACACGTCATTTGAATGACCTCCAGTCTCTTTCTGATGATGCCTTTGCCGAATACTTGGAGAATCAAAAAAAGGAAATCGTCCAGTTTCATCTTAAAAACAACGCGTTTTATGCCGGATTGGATCAAGGAATAAACCCTACCGACTGGAACTCAATTCCTGTGTTAACCAAAGGTGATTTGCAACAACCGCTAGAAAATAGACTTTCAAAAGGGTTTTCAAAAAAAAGAGTTTATGTCAATAAAACCTCAGGTTCCGGCGGGCACCCTTTTATTTTTGCCAAAGACAAGTTTACACATGCGCTTACCTGGGCAATGATTCAAAATAGATTTGCTTGGCACGGAATTGATTTAAAACGTTCACTTCAAGCGCGATTTTATGGAATCCCGCTGGATTTTTTTGGCTATCAAAAAGAACGTTTGAAAGATTTGTTAAGTAACAGGTACCGGTTTCCCATTTTTGATCTTTCAGACGAAAAGCTGGAGCGGTTTTTTCATAAGTTTACAAAAACCCCTTTTGAATATATCAATGGCTATACAAGTTCGATTGTGTTATTTGCGAAATTTCTTAAACATAAAAATGTTGTTTTGAAAGATGTATGCCCCACCTTGAAAGTGTGCATGGTCACTTCTGAAATGTTGTTTGAAACCGATAAAAAACTGCTTGAAACCTGGTTGGGTGTGCCGATTGTCAATGAATATGGAGCCTCAGAGCTGGATTTAATTGCATATACAGATACAAATGATGAATTTATAGTAAACTCTGAAACCCTTTTTGTTGAAATTCTGGACGAAAACAACCTTCCGGTTCCCTTGGGTGAAGAAGGCAAGATTGTCATCACTTCGCTTTACAACAAGGCGCATCCATTTATCAGATATGATATAGGCGATTGGGGAAGTTTTTCTGAAACAGGGACAGCCCAAAAACCGATTTTAAAATCACTTATCGGAAGATCCAACGATGTGGCTTTTCTCCCAAATGGCAAAAAGGTGCCGGGGCTTACTTTCTATTACGTTACCAAAAGCATTATAGAAGACAAAAGCAATGTCACTGAATTTGTAGTTGTACAAACCAAAGCTGATGCTTTTGAAATTACCTATATTTCCCGTATTCCGTTAAGCGAAAAGGAAAAAGGCGAAATTGAAACCGCCCTTGAGACCTATCTGGGAACGGGTTTGAAACTTACATTGAATCGAGTTGAAACTTTGGACAGGAGTCGCAGGGGCAAGTTGAAGCAATTTGAATCCTTAGTTAGTAACTGATTTTCGTTGTTTGGCCTTTACAAAAAAATGTTCCCAAAAAAACACAAACATCATCAGGCAGCTTTTTGGTTTATTATACCCTAATATTTGATTGTACACGGCAAAATTATACCTAATTAATGCCCATTTATTTTGTGAAATTGAACTCTTTCTAATGCGGTAAATTGCCAGCGGCTCTTTGATGCCCAATGCGGTTTTCTCACTTTTTAAAATTTTTAGCCAAAGTCCCCAGTCCTGTCTTTTCCTGATTTCGGGGGAATAGATTTTGCCCAAAACCTCAGCATTGTATATTCCTGTTAAATTACCAATATAGTTTGATTTCAAAAGTTTTCTAAACGACAGTTGCGGAAGTGCTTCAATCATTTTGCCAAGTTGATTGCCTTGTTCATCCATTAACAAATAGCTTGAAAAACAAAGGTTGGTTTTGTGTTTTTGCATAAAATCCAACTGCGTTTCCAGCTTGTGTGGCAACCACACATCATCTGCATCAAGAAAGGCAATGTATTTGCCTTTTGCACTTTGAGTTCCAATATTTCTGGCTACTCCTATACCGGAATTTTTATTAAGGTTTATAAGCTGAATCCGGCTGTCTGTCGCGCAATATTTTTCAGCAATGTCCTGAGAATGGTCTGTAGAAAAGTCATTGACCAAAAAAAGCTCCCAATTTGGAAAAGTTTGCTTTATGACAGATTGAATGGTTTCCTCCAGAAATTTTTCAGAATTATAAAAAGGAGTAATCACGGAAACTGTTGAAGCCTCTTTCATTCTAATATGCTTTGTCTTCCCCTTTTAAGGCGTTATAAACAGTTTGGAATACAATTTTAAGGTCAAGGAGCAGCGACCAGTTTTCGAGATAGAAAATATCAAGGCGCACACGGTTGATGATGTCATCATCAGTTTCTACTTCGCCGCGATAACCACTCACCTGTGCAAGACCGGTAATTCCCGGCTTGATAAAGTGGCGCACCATAAATTTGTCTATTCGCTCTGCATACATATGGGTGTGACTTACCATATGTGGACGAGGACCCACAACTGACATGTCGCCTTTAAGCACATTGATGAATTGGGGTAATTCATCTATACTGGTTTTTCGCAAAAACCTTCCCATCCGGGTAATTCTCTCGTCACCTTTAGTTACCTGATATAAATCGGCAACCGGATTGGGTTTCATGGAGCGGAATTTATAACAGAAAAACTCTTCATAATCCAAACCATTTCGCTTTTGCTTAAAAAAGACCGGCCCTTTTGAATCGAGTTTTATCAAAACCGCCAAAATGGGGGTTAACCAAGATAAGACCCCAACGATAACAAAGAGCGAAATGAAAATATCAAAAATACGTTTGATAAATAAATTGAAAGGTTCCTGAATGGGAATTTTTCTCAATGAAAGAATAGGCAAATACCCATAATAGTCAAACTCCAGTTTTTTGGTGTAAATTTCCTTGTTATCAGGAAGGAACTTAAGAATTTTGAGGTTATTATCTGCAAAATCAATAAGCATCAGGATTTCTTTGTTGGTCAACTCGGCCACGGAGGAATAAATTTCATCCACTTCATTTTTTTGAATGTATTCGAAACAATCTTCAATACCCTCCTTTTCATTGCTCCTCAGGTCAAATACCTTTTGCAACTGGTATCCGTATTCAGGATTGTCTTTAAAAAATTTTTCGAGTTGTTCGGTTTTTTTGTTTTTGCCAATGATTACCGTGTTCCTGTAGTTACCCCCCAAAACAGTCCGGTATTTTTTAAGTAGATAGTATATAGTAAGTTTTGAGGCAGTAATCAGCAAAAAAGTGTAAATCACATATTTGAAAACCGTGTTTGGATGAATACTGAACTGATTGTAAAACCCAAAAAAGGCAAAAACCACCAAGACAAACAACACCATTTGTTTTCCAAGAAGGGAAAATATTTTAACTACTTGGGTGAATCGGTAAATTTCATAGAAATTAGATTTCAAAGACATAAATATCCAAACGGCGGAAATAAAAAAAAGGAATTTGAAATTAAGTTCAAAATTAAAGAAAAGATAATAGGCCATAGCATGAATAATCGTCAAGTCGATGGCGTATGAAATGGGTCTTAGATACCCCGAATATCTTCCTCTTTTAAAAAACATTATTTTCTGATGTGCTTGGAAAAGTCTTTATGCTCGCTTTTCTCGAGCTCTTCTTTTGACAATCCTTTGAAATATTCATAGGTGTGTTTCATGCCTTTTGCTCTGGAAACTTTGGGCTCCCAGCCCAGAATTTGTTTGGCCTTTGAAATATCCGGTTGCCGTTGCATAGGGTCGTCCTGTGGCAAGGGTTTACAAATAATTTTCTGTTTTGTCCCCGTAAGTTTTATGATTTCTTCTGCAAACTCAAGTATGGTGATTTCATCAGGATTTCCAATGTTTACAGGGTCTGAATAGTCGCTTAAAAGAAGCCTGTAAAGTCCTTCTACCTGATCGTCTACATAACAGAAAGAACGTGTTTGGCTACCGTCGCCAAAAACAGTTAAATCTTCGCCCCGCAATGCCTGACCGATAAAAGCCGGAATCACCCTCCCGTCATTGAGCCTCATTCGTGGCCCGTAAGTATTAAATATTCTGGCGATTCGTGTTTCCAAACCGTGATAACGGTGATAAGCCATGGTGATGGACTCCTGAAAACGTTTGGCTTCGTCATAAACCCCTCTTGGGCCAATGGTGTTTACATTGCCATAATATTCCTCTGATTGAGGGTGTACTTCCGGATCTCCATACACTTCAGAAGTGGAAGCAATAAGTATTCTTGCGTTTTTTTCTTTGGCCAATCCCAACAAATTGTGTGTGCCCAAGGAACCTACTTTTAATGTTTGAATAGGAATTTTTAGATAATCAATCGGGCTGGCAGGTGAAGCAAAATGAAGAATATAATCGAGTTTGCCTGGAACATGAACAAACTTAGTCACATCGTGATGGTAAAACTCAAATTCAGGCAATTTAAACAAGTGTTCAATGTTTTTTAAATCGCCGGTTATGAGGTTGTCAACGCCAATGACGTGATACCCTTCTTTGATAAACCTGTCACATAAATGAGACCCTAAAAAGCCGGCAGCTCCCGTGATTAACACATTCCCGCGACGGCGGGAATCTCGTTCTTCAGTTTGGTTATTGTTCATCTTTGTTCAATACTTTAGCCTTATTTGAAAGATTTTATGTATTAAAACTTTCTCAATAATATATATTTTCATTTACAAGACTCCCACTTTCGTGGGAGTTTAGGGTCGCCCGACAGAATAATAGTCAAATCCTTGTTCTTTAACTTCATTGACTTCATAAAGATTTCTCCCATCAAATATTACAGGATTGTTTAATGCCTGTTTTATTTTCCCAAAATCCGGTGTCCTGAAAATGCTCCATTCGGTACAAATAACCAAAGCATCTGCTCCTTCAAGGGCTTTGTACATAGATGCTGCAAAATCAATTTGGTTG
>NZ_JCBCCK010000054.1:0-9508 GCF_059864935.1 Planktosalinus sp. | reverse complement strand
GTAATACTGTAGAATCTTTCCCGCCACTAAAACCAATAATCCAGGGTCTTTCAGAAGTATCAGCATATGTATATTGATCTATAATTTCAGATATTATTTTCTCGACTTTTTTACTTTTAATCTCTGTCATAAATTTTTTTTAACGCCTTTTTAAATATACTTAAATGAACCTTTATTTTAAGATTTCTAAAAACTATCTTTCAACAAGATATAAACTATTTTAAATCTATTTTATCTTCTTTTTTTAATAAAGTCTTTGGCTTTATCATCCATATAAATAAAACTGATCCCATCGATTTTTACTAAGGTTAGTTCTTCGTTTTCTATCAACCTATAAACGTGTTGCCTACTTAAATTCTTACGTTTTGCGTAGTTTGAAATAGTTATAAGGTTCTCTATGTTAATTTTCATTAAGAGCTTTCAAATATAAAAATTTAATGTTACATTTGTAACATTAAATTAACGATTATGGAATCATTAGTTAACTACTCCGAGCAAATATATAAAAGAAGAATCGATCCTGATTCTACATTCATAGTTATTGCAAATCCAATCGATGGATTTATAAGTTTTGATACTGAGGAATTCAATAATTTTGAATCATTATCAAAAAACCTATTAAGTATTTTATTGAATTTAGAGTGTTGCGGTGAATGGGATTTAAAGGTTTATCAAACAAAAAAGCCATATAAAATCTACAAAAAATATGGCTATTACAAATACCCCAGTAATGGGAAACTTATCTTTAAGCACAGTTATATGGATCTTCCAGTTAAAAACATCAATTTTAAAAAAAACCTTATTGAAATTATAGGTTCAGATTTAGAAGTTAAAGAAAACTGGGAAAATGAACACAATGATTTTTTGGATTATGAAATTGATATAGAAATCATAAAAATCAAAACAGCTTAAATTAAGGAATGGTATTGTACTTGTCTCTACCAATATCTTTTCTTGTCAAACCGCACCATAGAAACCCTTACCTCCCCCCTTCCCGTTTGACATTTAATCCCACTTTCAGCATTTTTTTAACGGCTTTGGAGGGTTGGAAGTTGAGGTGAAATTTTTTGATGCTTTTTTTGGTGAGCTTGTCGGGTTGGTCTTCGGCTTTGCACTGAAAACCAATTTTATAGCGTCCCAGGTCGCCCAGCTCAACGATGCGCCCTTCGGCCAGGTGAAATTGGTACAGGTCTGCCAATTCCATAGCGGCGTGTTTTACATCGCCCGGGGTGAGCGAACAGCGCTCGCTTACTTCTTTACAAATCTGGTCAAAAGTAACAATACCGGTATGTACCGCCTGCAGGATGTATTGGTCTTTTTTACCACCTATGGTGTTTTTGCGTTTGGTGATGCGGTAGCGTAAACTTTGATTGCTTAGTGTTCTCATAACAAGTTGTTTTTATTTTACCGTTTAAAAAATTGTTTTTTAACGCAGGAAACTGTGTAAAGTAGCGCAGAAAACAATGCACGGAAGCGTTTGAAAGTGTGTAATTTACTACTTTTTTGGAAATAAATATACTAGTAAATTTGAATGTTTTTACTAGTATTTATGACAGGATTTACTAGTAAAAATAGAGTGCCTTTAGAAGTGATTGACACTCAGCGTGTTATGTCGGGGCAAAAGTGGCTTTTTGGGCACTTGAACACACTGCTTAGTAGCTGTTTAGCAGCCTTTTACAAAGATAAAAAAATATTGCTTTTTAAGCGTTGATACTTCGATTATTTTTAAAAGTTGTCTAAAAATGTATAGCTGTCAAGCACCGATACAAGCTATCCTTCCTTCAAATCCCTTAACCGCAACTGAATACTCGTGTTTCCATTCCAGGTGTTTTCATCGAGCGAGTACACCGCTTTAAAAGGTTTTTTGTCTTTAATCAATTCATACTGTTCTCCCATTCCAAAACCAATTCCGGTAAAAGAGGCCGAGTTGCCTTGTTTGACCACCAGTCTCAAGTGGTCTTCGTTTTCGCCCACTTTTTTGCTCCAGCCGGTGTCTTTCAAGTTTTGGGTCATAAACACCGGGGTCATATTGCTGGGGCCAAAGGGGGCAAATTGTTTTAAAATGCGGTAAAACTTTGGGGTGATGTCTTTAAAGTCAATTTCAAGATCAACAGTAATTTCGGGAGTGAGGAGTTTGACGTCTATGCTTTCCTTGACCACTTGTTCAAACTTTTGTTTAAAAGCTTCAAATTGTTCGGGTAGTAAGGTAAGTCCTGCGGCATATTTATGCCCACCAAACTGTTCAATGCAATCCTCACAGGCTTCAATGGCGTTATACACATCAAAATGCTTGACTGAGCGGGCACTGGCAGCGAGTTTGTCACCGCTTTTGGTAAAGACCAGTGTGGGACGGTAATAGGTTTCCGTTAGTCGGGAAGCCACGATACCTATCACCCCTTTGTGCCAGTGTTCCTGATAAACCACCGTGGTAAATCGTTCTTCTTCACCGTTTTTTTTGATGAGCTCCAAAGCTTCTTCAGTGATTTCGCGGTCTGTTTCCCTTCGGTCAAGGTTGTAGGCGTCAATTTCCTGTGCATAAATTTTGGCCTGTTCTATGTCTGTTTCGGTCATTAAATCCACGGCGTGTCGGCCGTGTTTCATCCTTCCGGCGGCATTGATTCGGGGGGCAATGATAAACACCACATCGCTAACTTCGAGTTTGTCTTTTTTAATTTGTTCAATAATGGCTTGAAATCCCGGCCGGGGGTTGGTGTTAATCACCTGTAACCCAAAATGGGTCAACACCCTGTTTTCGCCGGTCATGGGGACAATGTCTGCGCCAATGGCCGTTGCTACCAGATCAAGGTACAAAAGCAAATCATCAATCGTTTGTCCTCGTCTTCCGGCAAGGGCTTGTATGAGTTTAAAGCCCACACCACAACCACAGAGTTCGTCATAAGGATAATTACAATCTATTCTTTTCGGGTCAAGAATAGCTACAGCATCGGGAAGGGTTTCGCCGGGCCGGTGGTGATCGCAGATGATAAAGTCAATGCCTTTTTCTTTCGCGTAAGCAACTTTATCAACCGCTTTGATACCACAATCCAAAGCGATAATCAAAGTGATGTTGTTGTCAAAAGCATAGTCAATCCCCAGATAGGAAACGCCGTAACCCTCTGCATAACGGTCAGGAATGTAAGTGGCCACATTGGGATAGTATGACAACAAATAAGTAGACATCAGCGCCACCGAGCTGGTGCCATCCACATCATAATCGCCAAAAACCAGGATGTTTTCGTTTTCGGAAACAGCCTTTTCGATGCGCTCTACCGCTTTGTCCATATCCTTCATCAGGAAAGGGTCGTGCAAATCCTCCAGCGACGGACGGAAAAACTTTCTGGCGCCCTCATAGGTCTCTATTCCCCGTTGGATAAGCAATGAAGCCGTGACCTCATCCACCTGAAGTTCTTTGGCGAAAGCGGTTACTTGTTTATAATCGGGTTTGGGTTTGAGGGTCCAATTCATTATAGACTTGAGATTTTAGATGTTAGACTTCTATGTGTTGTATTTCAATAGTGATTTTAGCAAATTTTCGGAACATTTCCATGACGCCGCAGTATTTTTCTACAGATAAATTTACGGCTTTTTTTAATTTGTCCTGCGGCAACTCTTTTCCAAAAAACTGATAGACCACGTGAACGCTGTGGTAGTATTTGGGGTGTTCATCTGTGAGTTCGCCGGTGGTGATGATTTTAAAATCACTGACCTGTACTTTCATTTTGTTTAAAATAGAAACTATGTCCAATCCTGAGCAGCCTGCCAATGAAGAAAGCATCATAGCCTTGGGAGCAAGCCCGCTGTTTTGCCCACCGTTTTCAACGGAAGTATCCATTAATAAGGTATGCCCGGAGGGGTTGTCTGATTCAAACTGAAGGTTTTCCTTCCATTGCGTAGTGACTGTATGTGTCATATGAAGTATATTTATTTTCAAAAATAAAGGAATTTTTCGGATAAAAGCCTTTGATTAAAACCCAAAAAAAAAGGCCTCTTTACAGAAGCCTTTACTTTTTATTCAACCTATTAATTAATGAACAATGATGGGGTCAGGATTTCCATCAGGATCGTTATTTACGGTTCCGTCAGTTGATGGGTTTCCAAGTAACAGAACTCCGGCAGCATGTGGTGCTGCCATTGAGGTTCCGTTTAAAGTTCTATATCCGCCACTTTTCCATGTGGATAAAATAGAGACTCCCGGGGCGCAATAGTCAATGGGAGGGTTGGCGTAATTTGAAAAATTTGCCCAGTTGTCTCCCTGACTCATTGCAGAGATTGTAAACACATTTGGTCCGTTTGCCCTTGCAGGTGAAGTATTATTGGCATTTTGAGATTCATTCCCGGCGGCTATGACAAATTTAATTCCATTTTGAGAAGCACTTATTACAGCGTTATCCAGAGATATCGAAACCGGCCCTCCTAAACTCATATTAGCCACATCGCCGTTTGAGCCATTTGCAGCCACAAAATCTACTCCTGCAATTACTCCAGAGTAAGACCCGCTTCCGCGTCTGTCAAGTACTTTTATGGGTACTACTGTTGCTCCCGGAGCTACACCAATTACTCCAACAGAGTTGTTTTTGGCGGCAATAGTTCCGGCTACATGGGTTCCATGTCCATTTAAATCATTAAGTGAGTTACCATCCGGGCCATTTGAAAATGCATTAAATCCACTTGATGCATCCACATTCAGGTCTTCATGGGTAAGGTCAATTCCGGTATCTAAAATATATGCTTTTCTTGTTCCGGTATAGTTTTCAACGCCGTTGACACGGGCTATACCCCAAGGTACGTCTTGTGAGTCTCCTCCGCCTCCACCTCCGCCAGGGTCACAAGGACCGCCATTGGGTGTGCCGCAGGGCGGCGCAAAAATAAAAATGCGGTCTTGTTCAATGTGCAAAATACGTTTGTCGTTTTTAAGTTTTTCTACTTGATTATCAGCAAGTTTTACTGTTACTCCGGATATTGATTTGCTATAAACTTGAACGATTTCAGCAGATCTTATATTTTTTTCATAAAATAATTGGGCCGCAAAATTCTCCACTTGTTGTTTTGATTGTGAGTAATCTGCAATTCCTTTGCCTAAATTTGTCTCTGAAGATTCATTAAAAACAATAATAAACTGATTGGGAATAGGTTCTGCTTTTGATTGGGTAGTTTCTGCAGATTTCAAATCCCCTTTAAAAGTTTCCGCTTCAATTTCGTTGGTTGAGCAAGACATCAACAAAAGCCCTGCAAAAAACGAACCTGCTAAATAAAGTTTTAAAAGTTTCATAGGTTTTGTTTATTTGATTACTATTTGTGTTAATTCATTTCCCAAATTAATAAAAAAACCAATACATATTTAAATTGTCATAACATTTCTTTTAATTTAATTTTTATTTTTCCAATTTGCATTCTTTTATTCAATCGAATAAATTGAAAGTAAAATTCAAAAACAAAATATTGCTTTCTAAAATATATTAGCTATTTAAAATAAATATTATGCCTTTAGTCACCCCGCTTTCACCCAATCACGACAAAGAAACCAAAGAACTGGCCGCATTTTTTAATGATACGCTTGGATTTTGCCCCAATTCAGTCTTGACCATGCAGCACCGTCCGGCGATTTCCAAAGCGTTTATCAACCTCAACAAAGCCGTGATGGCCAATCAGGGCCGGGTAACGTCGGCCTTAAAGCGCATGATAGCTTGGGTGAGCAGCAATACTTCCGGATGCCGCTATTGTCAGGCACATGCCATCAGGGCCGCAGAGCGTTATGGGGCTGAACAGGAACAACTGGATAATATCTGGGAGTATCGTACACATCCCGCTTTTGCGGAAGCGGAAAGAGTGGCACTCGATTTTGCACTTGCGGCATCACAAATCCCGAATTCGGTTGATGAGGTATTAAAACAACGGCTTCATAAACATTGGAACGAAGGCGAAATTGTGGAAATGTTGGGTGTTATTTCACTCTTTGGTTACCTCAACCGCTGGAACGACTCTATGGGCACCTCTATTGAAGACGGCGCAGTGGAAAGTGGGGAAAAATACCTGAGCAAGCACGGCTGGGAAAAGGGTAAACACGGTGTTTAGCAATAGGGACAATATGATTTTGAACCATTAAGGCATTAAGGGGCATTAAGAAAATACTTAATGGCACTTAATTTTCTTAACTTCTTAATGTTTACAATAGAGTGATGGTCATTAAGTGTTTCCCGGCTAAAACCACCACAATCTCTCCTTTTGGAGGCTTTGCAGTATAATGCCCGAGGACTTCTTTAACGCTTCCGCGAATGGTTTCTTCGTGCAGTTTTGAAATTTCACGGGAAATGGAAATTTTTCGGTCCTCGCCAAAGGTTTCAGCAAATTGTGTCAGGGTTTTTATTAGTTTGTGGGGCGATTCATAAAAAATCATTGTCCGGGTTTCTTCTGAAAGGATTTGCAGTCTGGTTTTGCGGCCTTTTTTTACGGGAAGAAAGCCTTCAAACACAAATTTATCGTTGGGCAGTCCGCTATTGACCAAAGCGGGAACAAAAGCCGTGGCTCCGGGCAGGCAATCCACCTCAACACCGGCTTCGATACAGGCACGCGTGAGTAAAAATCCCGGGTCGCTGATAGCAGGAGTTCCTGCGTCGCTGATGAGGGCTATCGTTTTTCCACCTTTGATTTGATTGACAATGCTTTCAACGGTTTTGTGCTCGTTGTGCATATGGTGAGAGTGCATCTGGGTGTCTATGCCAAAATGTTTAAGCAGTTTTCCGCTGGTACGGGTGTCTTCGGCCAGGATCAAATCGGCTTCTTTGAGGACTCTTATGGCCCTTAAAGTCATATCTTCCAGATTGCCTATGGGCGTGGGAACAAGATAGAGTTTGGACATTTTAGTCAAATCGTTTTTCGATAAGCAGTAAGAATCGCTCCAGATAAACTTCTTTTCCCTCCCAATTGTAATCGGCTTTTACCTGATGCATTATAAATTCCTGAGCTTCTTCATAACTGCTTAGGGTAGTGACCTGCGATACCACCCTGTTATAATCACTGGCATTATTGGCAAACAAGTGTTTAGTGAAGGATATCCGGTCGTTGAGACCTATTTGAATGTTTTTGGTCAGTTTGTCGTTGAGTGATTTTTGTCTGGGTGAATCTTTGATTTTCTCGGTAATTTTCTGTTGTTCCGGTTCTTTTTGGGGCTTGTTCTTGGGAGCTTTGGATTCTTTTCGTTCAAAAACCGGGGTTTGTTGATAGTTTGCGGCAAATTCCTCCAAATCGTTGATTCCGGATTTTTTTTTCGGAAGAATTTCTTCCAACAGTTCATCAACCTGATGTGTTTCGTCCGGCATTTGAGCCACAATGTCTTTGATTTTTTCAATTAACGGCTCGGCCAGGTTTTCACGCTCTTCGGGTTCATTAAACGGAAGTGGCTCTTGCTGAGTGCTTTTTTTGGATAAATCTTCCTGAAGGTTCTTTTTGATTTCGGCTACATTGTTTTGCAGATACAAATGAATGGTAAGTTTTTCGTAAAGAGCACGGGTCAACTGCTGCAGTTCTTCTGCAGAACTGTTTTCGTTCAATTTTAGTATTTTAACCGCAATCTCCTGAAGCACTTCAAGATTTTTATTTTTCATCTTTTAAAGTTTAATAATTTATTTCTGTAGGGACTTTTGTTTTTATAAATTTACCTTTACAGAATGATAACGAAATTAGTGATAATTTTCGCATAGTAAAATACAAAATGTTTCTCGAAAATACGGTAAATCACAAAGAGCAATTTGGCTGGATAGAAGTTATTTGCGGTTCGATGTTCTCCGGCAAAACCGAAGAGCTCATCCGCAGGTTGAAACGCGCCCAGTTTGCAAAACAGCGCGTTGAAATCTTTAAACCCGCCATAGACCAGCGTTATGACGATGAAAAAGTGGTTTCACACGATAGCAATGAAATTCGCTCTACTCCTGTTCCGGCTGCTGCAAACATTCCAATTCTGGCAGACAATTGTGATGTGGTGGGCATTGATGAGGCGCAGTTTTTTGATGACGAAATCGTAAAAGTGTGTAATGATTTGGCCAATCGCGGTGTGCGTGTTATCGTTGCCGGACTCGATATGGATTTTAAAGGCAACCCCTTTGGGCCCATGCCTGCACTTATGGCCACTGCCGAATATGTCACAAAAGTTCATGCGGTTTGCACCCGCACCGGAAACCTGGCGCAATACAGTTTCAGAAAAACAAATGACGATAACCTGGTGATGCTTGGCGAAATTGAAGAATATGAACCCTTGAGCAGAGCAGCATACTACAAGGCAATGCTCAATGAAAAAGTAAAAAAACTCAAGGTCAACGACCCGCAAATTGTACCTTCAAAAAAATCTTCCTGATTTATGCCCAAAGCCACCGAAACTACTCTCGAAATCAATCTCAGTGCTTTAGCGCATAATTTCAATTACATTAAGTCAAAACTAAAGCCGGGCGTAAAGTTTATGGGTGTTGTCAAAGCGTTTGCTTATGGCAGCGACAGCAATGTTGTGGCAAAAAAACTGGAACAATTGGGCGTCGACTATTTTGCAGTTGCCTATGCTTCAGAAGGGGTGGCGCTGAGAAATTCAGGTGTTAAAACTTCCGTTTTGGTGCTTCATCCGCAAACCGTGAATTTTGACCAAATTGTTGATCGATGCCTGGAACCCAATATCTATTCGCCTTTAATGCTGGGGCGGTTTATCGCTTACGCGGAAAAAAATAAATTATCTGATTATCCCATTCACATCAAAATAAATACCGGAATGAACCGTGTTGGCTTTACGCCCGAAGAAGCCTCAAAAATTCCCGAATCACTAAAAAAAACCGGGGCAGTAAAAATAAAATCCATTTTTACACATCTTGCGGCAAGTGAGGATGTCCAAAACAGAGCTTTCGCTGAAAAGCAATTAAAGATTTTTGATGAAACTTCAGAAAGGCTTATGAAATCTATAGGCCACAGCCCTTTGAGACATACTTTGAACACTTCCGGCATACTCAATTTTCCCGATGCTCAATACGATATGGCGCGCAGTGGCATCGGGCTTTACGGTTTTGGAAATGACTCAATAGAAAATAAAAACTTTCGCCCCATTGCTACATTAAAAACCATTGTTTCACAAATTCATCAAATAAAAAAAGGGGAAAGCGTGGGCTATAATTTTGGATTTGTTGCCGACAAAGACATGAAAACCGCGACGCTTCCTTTAGGCCACGCAGACGGCATCAGCCGAAGTTATGGCAAAGGAAAAGGTTTTGTTTTCATCAATGGCAAAAAAGCCTCGATGATAGGCAACATTTGTATGGATATGCTGATGGTTGACATCACCGGTATTGACTGTGAGGAAGGCGACGAAGTTGTCATTTTTGGAGAAAAGCATACTGCTGAAGAATTTGCCGGGAGTATCAACTCCATTTCCTATGAAATAATTACAGCCATCTCTCAAAGAGTAAAAAGAGTGGTGATTGATTAAAAGAAATCAATTAACTTTAGGGTTAACTAACTTATAACCTTACTCCTATGT
>NZ_JCBCCK010000303.1:0-1242 GCF_059864935.1 Planktosalinus sp. | reverse complement strand
CTTAGCTACGGTTCGAGGGAAGAAATTTCTAAAACAGTCAAAGACCTTTGTTTTAAAGTTAAAAATAACATAATTTCGCCGGAAAATATCGATGAAAAGGTTATTAATGAGCATCTTTACACGCACGATTTACCCGATGTAGATTTGTTGATCAGAACCAGTGGAGAACAGCGAATAAGTAATTTTTTACTGTGGCAAATAGCCTATGCAGAATTGTATTTTACAGATGTTTTATGGCCTGACTTCAATAAAGAGCATCTTTTTGAAGCAATACTAAATTATCAAAATAGAGAAAGAAGATTTGGAAAAACTAGTGATCAACTTAACTAACCCATTTTCAATACAGGAAAAAATAAAATCTACTTTGATTATATTTTTCTTGTTTTTAATACCCTTTTCAGGATTTTCGCAGCAAAACCAACTGGATGCAGGCAAACGGTATACCATTGGCGAATTATACGTCACAGGTGCTCAAAGCTTTAACGAGCTAACCATCATTGCTTTCACCGGCTTAAAAAAGGGCGAAGAAGTTTACATTCCGGGTGAGCGTATCAGCAACGTGATCAAAAAACTTTGGGAAGAAAACCTCTTTAGCGATGTCAATATTTATGTCTCAAACATTGACGGTGACGTTGTTGACCTTGAAATAAATATCATTGAACTTCCCACTTTAAATGAAGCAACAATAACAGGGGTTAGAAAAGGAAAAGTCAAGGAGTTACTCAACGAATTAAAGCTTAATCAGGGTGCAAAAATCACCAAAAACCTGACTACCACCACCCGAAATTACATTACCAATAAATACCGTGAAGACGGTTTTTACAATACCCAAGTGATTTTAAGCACCGTTCCGGTTATTGACACCACCGGCGCAGAGGTTTCCCAGGACATCAAAATCAATATTGACAGGGGTAAAAAAGTTAAAGTAAGAAAAATAAATATAGCCGGCAACGAAGATCTCACAAACGGCAAGTTGCGCAGGTCAATGAAAAACACCAAGCAAAAAAACCCGCTCAGACTATTTAAACGTTCAAAATACACTCAATCCGGATTTGAAGAGGACAAAGTGAATTTTATAAAAAAGTACAAAGAAAATGGATATCGCGATGCGCGCATCATTTCAGATTCATTGGTTGTTGTAAATGAAAAAACACTTGAGCTTTTTATTGATGTTGAAGAAGGAAGGCAGCATTACTTTGGCGACATCAGGTTTATTGGAAACAGTATTTATACCGATCAGGA
>NZ_JCBCCK010000058.1:0-3115 GCF_059864935.1 Planktosalinus sp. | reverse complement strand
TCAGTAAACAAAGTGCAGATGAGAATAAAAATTTGTTTTTATTTGAGCAAAGGATGTTAGCTTTTAAAAGGGTTTCATTTCTTTTTAATGAGGTACAGGGAGCAATAAATAATGGTTCAATATTTTCAATGGTATCTTCTAAATTTAAAAGTGTAACTGAAGAAGAGGAACTTTCTAAAAAGGCATTAGACAATTATGAAAAGATTTTGATGGCAGTGTCAAAAATTAATGTTGAGCTTAAATGCTTTCCACTAAATTTCGGTCATTTATTCACATATGACTTTAATTCAAAAGAATACAAGAGCCTTGTAAAAATGTTTGAGGAATATTTTAAATCACTTGATAAGCCTGAAGAAGCATTAAATTCTGAAACTCATACAGCTAATGAAATCAAGTTAATAAAAGATTTAAGATTTTTTGCAGCAGAACTAAAAAAAGAAATCACAGAAGACTAAATTATACCCTCTACAGCAAAGTATCATGACTTTGCTCAGCAAGTTATAATTCTGCTTTCTCGTTGGGATTTTTAGAGTTTAGAACCAAAACTTATTTTTTCTCCGTCGCCCTGAAATCCAACAATAACAACACCTCATCTTTATTTCTTATCGACCCCCAACCGGCCTTGAAGGGCTCGATGCCATAATCACTTTGCAGAAATCGGAATTCACCCGTGATAGTGAGCACATTTTTTTCAAAGGTGATGGTAACGGGTACAGCAATTTCTTTTGTGGTTCCGTGCAGGGTGAAATCTCCTGTGAGGGTGTAATTGTTTTTATCGGTATTTTTTAGTTTGGAACTGTTGAACTTGATTTTCGGGTATTTTTCCACATGCAATTGACTGCTGCTTTTCATGGTTTCATTGACCTCACTGCGGTCATCATCATCCAGCTTGCCCAGTTTATATTTTTCACGGTCTTTTTGGCTGTCTGCTATTAAAGAAGCACTGGGAACTTCAACTTCCATTTTAAAGCCGTCAGGATGGTCTTTTTTAAAGACCACCCAACCGGAGAAATTGTCGGCACGAACCACGTGGTCGTGGGCAAAAGCAGAGGCGATTCCGGCTTTAAAGAGGCGTACTGCCAAATGGCTGTTGTTTTTGTCAATGATGTAAACCGGGTCTTTTTTGGTAGATTCCGGGACATTATTCAGATCATCAGCATTTTCGGTAGAAGTTTTGGCTGCCTTTTCCCGGGAATTGTTCAAAAATCCGTTTTCCCCAAAGGCAAAAAAACCTGTTATTAGCAAGCCAACAAAGAGAAGTGCGATTAATAAGCGGTTTATAAGTGTCATATTTGGTGGTGTTATAAATTTGAATACCGAGAGCAAATTATTCTTCCATGCTGAGGATATGTTTATAAATGTAACCCTTATTTGCTTCTATATCAAAATTTTATCTTTTGTTTAACCGTTTGATTGGTTTTCTTTTAGAAAGGAACTAAAGTATCTGAGAGGTTTACAAAATACAGGAACAGCATCAAGTGTTGCTGATTGCGATTTGAAATTCAATAAACTTGTGAAGGCTTAAATTCATTAGGCTTTGTGAAGCGAGGGTTCGAAGGATATTTTTATTTGCGTTTCTATAAACTATAGAATGTTTATCCTCTCAATCCAAAAAGTGCGATGTTCAGGAATGGAGCCTGTTATGGCAATCAGCAAAGGGATAAGGCACAAGAGAATATAAATGCCCACCCATAAAAATGCGCGCCTGAAACTGTATTTCATTTTAGAATGTTTAATTGTCCTCTTCAGCTTCCTTATTTTCATAATATACTTTTGCCATTTGGCTTCCTGCTGTAGCTATAATGAGTAAAACAACATAACCGGTCAATAGGGTGGTCAAAGGCATATCAAAGAGTTCTTTCAATATGGCCAGTAAAAATGCCGATAGCCAGGAGACTATGGAAATGGCACCCAGAGCAAATGAAATTTTGGTCAGTTTTTCATAGCGACCGTAGTCTTCTTCTTTTAGCGAAATCTTTTTCATTTGCGGGGTGAGGTACAAGTTCAAAGCAGCACCGTTTATCATTACTGCCAGCACAGCGATTATTTTCATAATAAATCTCGGGTTGTCCAGAAAAGCCTCCAAGTCAATTAGCGCCAGGGCTGCTCCGCTCAACAACAACAGGAACAATCCAAGAATAATCATCTGTGAAACCAGGTGCATAATCACAGATTCCCTTTTAGAAATAGTGTATTTCCGCATAAAATGCGAAAACATAATATCGATCACCAAAGTTCCACCCAGACCCATGGCCAGACCCAGAAGATGTACTGCAAGGTGATACTCA
The DNA here is from genome assembly GCF_059864935.1 of Planktosalinus sp. NCBI lineage: Bacteria > Pseudomonadati > Bacteroidota > Flavobacteriia > Flavobacteriales > Flavobacteriaceae > Planktosalinus > Planktosalinus sp. Next base: position 827 of record NZ_JCBCCK010000058.1, on the reverse strand, counting down.
CGGGTGTTGGATAGCAAATCGACAAAATTTTCGGTAATATTCCAATAAGTGAAGACAAATATCACCAGAGAAAGAATCAGCGAAATCATTAACCACGGGCTGAACTTATTGACCACGCCCACGCTCATGGTCATTTTAAAAATGGCAATAAAGAAGATGAGGCCTGAAAGGTAGAGAACAACAAGGTCTATCTCAGGAAACCAATCACCAAAAAAAAGCCGGGTTATATAGGTAAATAATACAAGGATAAAATAACCCAATAAGATCTTCTCAACCGGTATTTCAAAAAATAACTTGTTTTTGATGTGAATTACCGGGTCGTCTTTGAGAGGGTCGTAAGGAGGCTCTTTTTTTTCTTTTTTAAGCCGTTTCAAAAAAACATAAGAAACAATTGCCGTACCTGACAATGCCAATACTAAAAGTGAAAGTATATTAAAATCCATAATTGATCGTGTTTCCCTAAAAATACATTTTTTTGTTTTTTTGTGAAAAAGCACTCTTGAATTTAAAAGGATTTTAACTTTTTGGGCAAAAAAAAACTCCCTGTTTTGGGAGTTCTTTTTTACTTTAAAAGTGACAGTTTATTCTTCTGTCGTTGTTTCAAGGTCAGCAGCTTCTTCATAAGAAGCTTCTTCCATGTATTCAGCTTCTTCTTCCATATCCTCAGTTTCTTCCAAGATCATTTCTGCTTGTTCTTCCATGTTTTCGTCAGCTTTCTTTTCAGTATCTCTGCAAGAAGTTACTGCAAAAGTGAAAACCAAAGCCAATACGCTTAGAAATATTTTTTTCATCTCAAAAAAGTTTAATTGGTTATTAATACACAAAGT
>NZ_JCBCCK010000143.1:0-4527 GCF_059864935.1 Planktosalinus sp. | reverse complement strand
GGGCAACAAGGCTTTGAGTTGGCACAAAAACATATACCGGATCTTATTCTTACCGATGTTATGATGCCGGTTTTAGACGGTTACAGCTTGGTCAAACAATTAAAAAATAATGAAAAAACAAGTCATATCCCTGTGATTATGCTTACCGGTAAAGTAACCCAAGAAGACAAAATCAAAGGCCTTGAAACCGGCGTGGATGCTTACTTGAGTAAACCCTTTCACAATGACGAGCTACACCTGCGCATTACCAACCTCTTGCAGAAACAAGAGCAATTAAGGAAAATACTTCAAGAAAAATCTTATTTGGGAACAAATGCGAATGAATTACCATCTATTGACCGTTCATTTTTAGAAAAAGTAAACAATCAATTACAAGAGCACTATTCCAATTCAGACTTTACCGTTGAAAAACTCGCTGAGGCACTCTGCTTAAGCACTTCCCAGCTGCATCGTAAAGTAAACGCCCTCACGGGAAAAGCACCCGGTGAGTGGACTCGTACATTTCGCCTGAACAAAGCAGCTGAATTACTTAAAAACAATGCTGCCGGTGTTGCTGAAATTTGCTATATGACAGGCTTTAATGATCAGGCTTATTTTTCCAGGGCATTTAAAAAAGAATTTGGTTGCAGCCCTTCTGCTTTCAAAAAAGAAATGGTCTAATACTACTTCCACCGCTTATTTTCAACTATTTGCAAGAATTATCCAATTCTTTGCAAGTTTAGTCCAAGTCAAATTTCACACCGCCCGATACCTTTGGGAGGACTAATCATAATCAACTATATGTCATGAAAACAACAAACAAATTTTTGAAAACACTACTGATGCTGGTAATCAGTACAACATTTTTAACCGCACAAAACCAGTTTTACAGAATCCATGTGGATCACGTGTATCCTTCCAGTTCTGATGCTTATGAAACAATATCCAAAAAACTGGCAGATTTGGCCAAAGAAAATCAGGAAGAAGAGGGTTGGAATGTATTGTGGACCAATGACAACAGAGTGATAAGCATTGCCCCTGTAGGCGGTTGGGAAGATTTAGGAAAAGATTTCATGCCCAAAACGCGGGCTAAACTGGGGAATGATAAATTTGCTGAAATCTTCAGCGAATTTGATAAACACTATGACAGCCACAACGATTACATTATCATTTTAAGTAATGGCCTATCTTATATGCCCGATGGCATGACCACAACCCCGGAAGGCCAGAACTATAGAAAAAATATAGTGATGTTCCACAAGGCACGCGATCGTCAAAAAATTGCAGAAATAGCTCAAAAATACAAAGACCTTTATACTAAAAAAGGATCGAAATCACACTACAGATTATACTTCAGTGGATTTGGAAACGATGAAGCCTATATATTGGTTTCAAATGCTGCAGAAAGCCCGTTGGAATACGCAAAACGATCTGATGAAAACAGAAAACTTTTAGGGGAAGATGCTGATAAACTATGGAAAGAGCTTTCGCAGTATGTCACAAAAATAGAATACACAGAAGGTACTATGATGCCTGAGTTGTCCTATAATCCTAAAAACTAAACCAACCGGAAAGGATGTGTCTTTTCTGCCACATCCTTTTCTAATTTTCTGAAGATGAAAAAACTATTGATATACCTGATGCCCCTGCTTTTTATATCCTGTATCAATGAGTCGCAGGAAAGATATACCCAAAATGCTCCGGAAATTGACACCTTTAAAGAAGGCATAAAAGACTATGAAAACCAAAACTGGGAAGCCTTAAAAACCCATTATGCCGATACAGCCAAAATATTTAACAATAGTACCGAGAAGAACCCAAAAAGCATTGATGAAACCATTTTAGAACACAGGCAAACCGCACAGACTTTTAGTTCGTGGGGATTTTTAAGGGACACCGAAGAATTTGAATTGGTGATCACAGATTTAGGTGAAACCTGGGTTAACTACTGGGCAGTCTGGCAAGGAAGACTGGCCGCAACAGATGAGCTGTTTGAAGTGCCCTGCCACATTACCATTCAATTTGTTGATGGTAAAATTGTGAAGGAGCACGGCTACTGGGACAACACACCCATTGTTTTGGCTTTGCAGAATCTCCAGAAAGATAAACCCGTTGAAGAATAATGGAAAATCAAATAAGCAAAATTACTCATCACCCTTTGGTAAAAATAATGCTCTTGCTTGTGGTTTTTTTGTGTTCCATTCAAGTGGTTAGTAGCCAAAATAAGGCTGATCTGAGTTTGATCAAAAGTATTTATGAACGTTTGGAAAACGACAATACAAGCAGTCAAGAGTTATTAATGCTCACTTCAAGTATTCAATGGGAAACCACCAAAACCGGAGACAGAAACACCATTACCCTTTATGCAATTGTAAAAAACCAATGGAGAGGTGTTGACTTTGAAAACCTTCAATTCAAGGAAATGGAAAAAAATAAAATCCTGGTGACAGGTTCTGTTATGGGTAAACAACCCACAGAATGTGAACCTGTCAACACTGATTTTCAACACATTTGGACTGTAAAAGATGGCCAAATATTACACTTAAATGAATAACTAATTTTAAAAACAAACATTATGAAAAATCTATTATTAGTAGGACTTGCGATAGTCATCTTTACAGCCTGTGATCAAAAAGACACACGCTACACACAACAATCACCTGAAATTGATACTTACAAAAAAGCAATGGATGATTACAAAAAAATGAATTGGGAAAGTCTGGCCACACATTATGCAGATACTGCCAAAATTGCCAATAATGTTGTTGAAGAAAAAGCGGTTAGCATTTCTCAAAACATTGAAACCCACAAAGAAGACGCTGAAATGATGACCTGGGTCGTTGAAAAAGAAGAATATGAAATGGTGGTAACAGACAAAGGCCAAACTTGGGTCAACTTTTGGGGTCTATGGAAAGGCACTATGAAATCCACAAATAAAGTGTATGACATCCCATTTCATACTACCGCACGCTTTATCGATGGTAAAATTGTGGAAGAGTTTGGATATTGGAACAACGCTGAAATTGTATCTGATTTAGTACGACAAGAACTAGAGGCAGCATCTACAGTAGTTGATCCCTCAGTGGAATAATCAATTTATTACAGGCAGATTTTCTATAGGGAGAATTTCGGCAGTAGTCTAAAGTGATTTTCAAGTTTAATGGTTATTAAACAATTTTCAAAATCTACTGCCGGGACTGCCAGTTTTAAATTTAAAACAAGTGAACCAATGATTAGTAAAACTCCTTCATTCCCAAAAAATACAAGAATCATTTTTTACAATTACTAAGAAACCTTAAAAATAAATGGAAAAATCAAACCAAAAACCGGAATACTATTTACTACGTCCCGAAATTGAAAAAGCTTATGGCTACTCACATGCCGTAAAGATTGGCAACAGCATAAAAATCTCCGGTGCCGTGAGTATGGACGATGAAGGCAATCCCACCGCAATTGGCAATTTTGAACAGCAAATGAAAAACTGCTATTCCGATCTTGAAAAAATACTGAAACACTTCAACTGTACTTTTGATGATGTGGTAAAAGAAGATGTCTTTACCACCAATATGCCCAAGTTTTTGGAAGTTGCCGGTTACAGGACTGAAATCTATAAAAACCACTTTCCTACCGGCACGTGGATAGGAGTGGTAGAACTAGCACTCCCCGAATTTTTGATAGAAATAGAGTTGGAAGTTTACAAAACATAAAACCAAAAAACTTAACTGGAATGAAACCTTTAAAAACAATTTTACTTGCCATCCTAGTTCTTATCGCCTTATATTTTGTGATAGACAGAGCACTTCCTTACTTCTTCAAATTTAACATAGAACAATATGAAGACTATTATTGGCCCAACAAATGGTGGCTAGTTGGGCATTTACTAGGAGGTGTTCTGGCTTTAATTATTGGGCCATTTCAATTTAGCACAACATTCAGGAACCGTTTTTTAAAAACACACCGCAATTTAGGCAAGGTGTTTATAATTGCCATCATTATAGCCTCTTTAAGTGCCATGTATATGTCCATTTACGTGGCGCCTCAAGTCAATATTTCATGGAGCATTTCATTGTTTGTCATGGCGATGGTATGGTTGACGAGTGTTTTAATGGCCTACAGAGCCATTCGTTTAAAAAGAATTCCTCAACATCGCGAATGGATGATCAGGACTTACATTATAACCTTGGGTTTTGTGCTTTTTCGGGTTCTTAATGAAAATTCAATGATAAGAGATTTAATGCCCACTTTTGAAGAACGCGGTGCCGCATGTATTTGGCTTTCATGGACAGTTCCCTTGTTTTTCACTGAAGTAATATTGCAATGGCACAAGAAAAAATAAAGTCTAATATTAAAAATTAATACATTATGAAAGTATCAGCATTAGCCGCCAACGGCCCCAACCAAAAATTAGAAGCATTCTCTTACGAAATGGGAGAACTTGGAGCAGAACAAGTAGATGTCAAAGTCCTTAATTGCGGCATTTGCCATTCAGACCTCAGTATGATGAACAATGATTGGGGCATGACCACCTACCCCATTGTTCCTGGTCAT
>NZ_JCBCCK010000254.1:0-3397 GCF_059864935.1 Planktosalinus sp. | reverse complement strand
TTTTTTGAGTAATCATAAGGTGTATCCAGCGTTTTGTCCCTGTCAAAGTCCAGAACAGGGGCCACATTAAACTGACCCAGGCTGTGTTTTATGGCCGAGCGAAGCATGGCATAAAGCGTGTGCTCGTCTTCAAATTTCACCTCGGTTTTAGTGGGGTGAATGTTGATGTCGATGGTTTTAGGGTCAACGTCAAGAAACAGGAAATAGCCGGGCTGCATGCCGTCTTTGAGCAAACCTTCAAAAGCTGAGAGCACGGCGTGATGTAAATATCCGCTTTTAATAAAACGGTTGTTGACAAAAAAGAACTGGTCGCCCCTGCTCTTTTTGGCAAATTCGGGTTTGAGGATAAATCCTTTGATGGTCAGGTAAGGAGACTCTTCTGAAACAGGCACCAGTTTTTCATTGGTTTTGGAACCAAATATATTGACAATGCGCTGCCTGAGGTTGGACACCGGAAGTTGAAACACCTCGGCACCGTTGTTGAGCATGGAAAAACCAATATCGGGATGTGCGAGGGCCACTCTGTGAAATTCATCAATAATATGGCGGGTCTCCACCGGATTTGATTTCAGGAAATTGCGCCGTGCCGGAATATTAAAAAACAAATTCTTAACTGCCACCGATGTTCCTTTGGGTGTAACAATGACCTCCTGCTCCATTACCTCGCTGCCTTCAATCTTGAGCAAAGAACCCACTTCAACGATTTCGGTTTTGGTTTTGAGTTCGACGTGAGCCACGGCTGCAATGGAAGCCAAAGCCTCGCCCCGAAAACCTTTTGTGTGAAGCTGAAACAAATCCTCAGCCGATTTTATTTTTGAAGTCGCGTGGCGTTCAAAGCTCAGTCGTGCGTCTGTGGCACTCATACCTTCTCCGTCGTCTATGACCTGAACTAGGGTTTTCCCGGCATCTTTTATGAGTAGTTTGATGTGTGATGCTCCGGCATCAATGGCATTTTCAAGCAGTTCTTTGACTACTGATGCCGGCCGTTGCACCACTTCGCCTGCGGCAATCTGATTGGCAACATGATCAGGGAGTAATTGAATTTTATCAGGCATTTAAAAAGGCTGCTTAAAAATAGAAAGTTCAAAATCGATAATAAACAAGAAAATGAGAATTAAGACACTAATAATGATTAAAATGGTTTGTCCCGTTTTTTTATCGGTATTATTTCTGAGGTCTTCCCAGGCCGTCGAAAACTTGGCTTTTAAACCTTTGATATCACCCGTCGAGCGTCTGAACTGATCAAATTTTCGTTCCATCTGAAACGGACTTCCTTCTTTGTCAGGCTTGTAATACCGGGGCTCATAGTTGAACCTTTTATTTTTGCGTGTCTTTAAAATTCCCATAATCTATCAATTTTCAAAGTTACTTAAAAACAAAAAGAATGCCGTATCCCACCGGTTAAAATTTGTTAACATTCAACTTGTTTTTGTGTTTATGATTTTTATCATTTTACAGAGCACACTTTCAGTCTACTTTTGTGATTAAATACAGTTTCAAGGGGTGATAACAAATGTACTAATACCGACAGATTTTTCTGAGAACTCGTGGAATGCGATTCAGTATGCAACTTCGTTTTTTAAAACCCGAAAGTGTACTTTTTATTTGCTGCATGTCAATGAAGTCAATGGTTTTCGAACTTCCGACAAAACCTTTACCCCTGAAAGCAGAAACCATCTTCAGGTACTGATTCATAAAATTGAAGCAACACTCCAAAATGAAAATCACAAGTTTTTTGCTCTTTCTTCAACCGGGACCATTGTTGACGCCATTAGAACTGAAGTAGAAAGCAAGCACATTGACTTAATTGTAATGGGCACCAAGGGTATATCGGGCATTAAAAAAATAGCTGTTGGCTCCAACACTACCGATGTCATCAGTAAAGTGAAATGCAACACTTTGGTAATCCCTGAAGATGCACGATTTCATGAAATCAACAATCTGGCACTCCCAACTGATTACAATATTTTTTACGGAGCCAAAATTCTAGAAACCATTACAGATATAATGGAAATATTTGATGCGCAAATCCATATCATCCATCTGGCCAAAAAAAATGAAGTAATAGTGGGTTATCAGGTGCAAAACAAAGAGCTGCTTCAGGATTACTTTATGGAAGACAACCACCGGTTTATGTCGTTGACCAACCGCAATCTGGACAAGGCTATACAGGAGTGTGTTGAAAAGCACGATATCAAACTGATTGCCATGGTGGCTAAAAACATTCACTTTTTTCAGCAAATCTTTTTCAGTTCCAACACTTCAAATACACGCTACCAAAAAGAAATACCTTTTTTGGTGTTGCATGAATAATTTAAAATTAAAGGTAGGGTAAATTCTTTTTGTCTTGTTATAACAACATAACATCAAAAGAAATTATCGATGAGACTTCTCTTTTTAAAATCATTTATATTTTTTTCAGCTACCCTTTTTATATTCACTTCTTGTAGTAAAGATGACAGTTCTAATTTCTCCGGTGAAAAAGCAACAACCACTCTTGGTGCTAAAGCCACATTTAATTCCGGAAGAAATATTTCCAATATTGAGATTGCCAGATTTTTGATCAATGTTGAAGATTTTGAGCTTGAGTTTGATGATGATATGTTTGGTGACGATGATGATGGTGGCGGAATTGGAGGCAACTATTACAGCGACATCAAACTTGAAGGTCCTTTTGTTCTTGATTTATCACAGCCCAGTATTGTATTTCCTATTGCGCAAGTAGATGTTCCCATTGGGGTCTATGAAGAACTGGAGTTTGAAATCACAAGAAGCCGTGACCCCAACAGCGAACTTTTCCAACGATCAATCCTTATTGAAGGCACAGTAAACGAAGCTCCTTTTGTTTTCTGGCACAATTTTGAAGAAGATGTGGAGATTGATTTTGAGGACACCAATATTGATGTTATTATAGAACAAGACGGCGATACAATAATCATAAACTTTGACCTTACATTTTTATTCAATACAAACATCATCAATCTTTCCGGTGCTACAGACGGAAATGGTGACGGTGTCATAGAAATAAGCCCTATGGATACAGATGGTAATAATGCACTTGCACACCAAATTAAAGAACTTATTAAAGATGCTATTGAATTACTTGATCATTAACCCCCAATTAATCAAGTAGTTAAGTGCCTGAAGTTATCTTCGGGCATTTTTTTTATAACAACTCCAAAGCTTCCTGCCAACTTCTGACTTTTAAAGAAAAAGTATTTGTTATTTTTGTGTTATCCAGCACACTGTAACGGGGTCGTTTTGCAGCAGTGGGGAATTGTTCAGTGGTCACGGGAATGACCCGGATATTGATATTGTGTTTTTTAAAGATAGCTTGCGCGAAACCATACCAGGTCGTGGCTCCCGCATTTGAAAAATGGTAAATCCCCGAGTTTTT